>CANCPA010000187.1 GCA_947379895.1 Chitinophagaceae bacterium
AATCCATTATCAAGGGTATCAACTACTCCTGCATTCACTATTCGGGGTTGACGTAACATTCCATACGTTACACCACTCTGTGCAAAACTCGGTGCAGCAACGAGGGTAATACTAGTTGTTGAATTGATAACAGACACCACCCCAATCAATCTACCTGTACCTGTCATCAACAGACTTCCTACAGGCGAATTACTAGTACTAAAAGAAGTGCCTGAACCTGTTAACGTCGTACTTCCTGTTGTAAAACTAACAGTGCCTGTCCTTAATATCAGTGGGCTTGATTTATAGGCATGATTTCCATTTCCACTTTGGTCATACCACTTCGCAACAAAGCCATTATTGTTTCCTATCCAACCTCCTAACGAACTGTCAAGCGGTGTAGAACCCGTAAATGAGATAGGCGATGCCAAGGATACCCGTTGATTCGCATCGAAATAAACATCCGCAAAGCTGCTATCTAAATCTCTACGAATCCTAATAACAGGCCCACTGTATGAACTTCTCAACATTCTTAGTGACAAGGCAGTTATAGGTGCAGCAATCCCATCAAGAGGGGCTACAGGTAAAATTAAAGTTTGTATTGATTGAGTAGATGACCATGCAGTAGTGCCACTAGCGTTTGTAGCATTAATCCGGATATAATAAGTTGTATTGCTCATTAATCCAGAAAAGCAATGACTCGTAACGGAACTATTTAGGTTATTATAAGAAATAACATTGGCAGAAAAATCAGAAGTATTACTTAATTGTAAATTATAAGAATAGGTTCTATTCCCTGCTTGAGACATCGACCAATTTGCACAAAACCCAATTGTGGAAACATTCGTTGCAGCATTTACAGTCGGTACATTTGGCAAGGTCAAGAAGCTACTATCGGGCGTGTAGGTTGTACCACTAACATTTGTTGCAAACCCTCTGAAATAGTAAAGAGTATTTCCTAATAATCCTGAAATAGTTTGCGTAAATACTCCTCCATAATTATTAGGACTATTCGTGCTATTTGCCGAAGGCGAAGGGATTGTATCATAATAAATACCCTTTGAAGTCAAGGAAACACCACTTGTATCCGTAACATTTGCCCCTAATACCGCAGTTGCATTTGTAATATTTGTAATCGCAGGACTTGTAATAGTAGGAGGAAAAATGATTCGAGTAACAGACTTCGCAGTAGTATTTACACAAACCTGTTGTGTATAAGATGCAGGCAGATTATTGTCATCACCATCCTGATAGGCAGTCACATTCACCTTACAATCCGCCACATTTTGCCAATTACTTCCATCCCAATATTGCACCCTAAACAAATTGTTATCCATCAATCCACCCCAAGTCCCGTTAGAATTTTGGTAACCATTTATAAATTGAATATTTCCTATAGTTTTATTACTTCCAAAATCTAGTTGCAACCATTTTTCAGCTGGACTTGAAGTTGATGTTTGCGACACCCACGAAGAATTAACCAAACCATCAATTGCATTTTCTGGCCAATAACTCGTACCAATTGCATACTGACCACTAGCACTTACCGTTGCGTTTGAGGCTAAATTAACCAAACCATTGGGCAACGAATCCAGAATATTTTCAAGCAAATCAGTTGGATAATCGAAGCTTTCTGTGCCAAACACCCTAAATTCCCTAATGTGAAAGTGGCTACTTTGAGTAGTATAAATACGTACTTTACTGGTAGAAATAGGGTTTAGTAAAGTAAATGAGTAATCAGGATTAGCTCGTTGCACAGCCACTAAAGTATCGTTCAAAAAGCTGAGTAAGTGTGTATTGGAACTTTCAAAATGTACTGGCAATCCACTGCTAGAATTTGCTGCCAACGGTATGGTAGTAGTCGTAGTACTATAGGAACCCAAATTGGAAATATTTCTGAAATTAATAGTTTGTGGGCGTTTGCTTACACTTACCCACTCTGTATCACTTGCTATGAAATTATTGGACAAATCTGTAACCATAATAGTGTACATACCACTATTAGCAGTGGTTATTGTATCAACAGTAGGATTTAAGGTAGTAGCAGAAAAACCATTTGGTCCCTTCCACAAATAACTATAACTATTAGAGCCTCCATTTACACTAGCTGCTAACGATAAACTGCTGTAGGATGTAACAGTTGGTGGCACAGCAGCAATAACTACAACTGGATTAGCTGGCGCTGCCTGTGCACTAACCACCACCGAATTAGAAAGATAACATCCTTGATTATCTGTAACCGTAGCTGTGTAAGTGCCATTTTGAGCAGCACTTACTTTTGGGAAATACGCTATTTTATTCGTGTCCGAAAAATTAGATGGACCAGTCCAATTATATCCAGCCATAGTACCACTACCGCCTGTTGCAGTAATGTCTAACCTCAGTGTACCAGTTAAATAAACAGGGGTTAATGCACTAGGAGTTACAATCAGGCTACCATTGATAGCATCAAGTTGATAGGTATTGCCATATCGGACATAAGCCACTGAAGTTGCTGTAGCAGGTGTTGTCATCACACAACGAAAACGTGCTTTTTGAAGTGCCATTGGTATAGTGCCAATAACCAATGTGTCTTTGGTAACATTGGAATAAGATGCACCAAACCCATTAATACTACCCGATGTTGTGGTACCATTTGTTAAGTTAGCCCATGTATTGTATTTATTACTACTAAAGGTGCTTACCTGCCATTGATAGTTGGTAGAATCCGGTATGACCTTATCTGTCGTAAGTTTTATGCTACCGCCTAAACACCCTTGCTTGCTTACCGTAAACAGGGTATCACTAACGCCGATAAACAAAGCCGAATCAAAATAGGTATACGAGCCGGCCGCTGCGTCCGATAAAAATTCTACTACTACATTATTATCTGATACAGGCACATAAGAAATTTTTACCTTTCGCCAATTAGCATCAGCAACATTGTTTCCCAAATTTGCAGATGCCTCATAAACGGTATCTGCCAGGTTTCCGGCTGTTTTTGTTTTCACTCGCAACACTACCCTGTCGCCTAGCTTATTACTTCCCTTTACATAAGCACTAAACTCGTAGTTACCATTTGGAATTAAATCTAAACGTTGCCGTGTTGCTACTTTGTAAGAATCAGTTGTTAGCTTGTGAAGTAATGACCATCTATTAGGGGTAATATTATATTTATTAGTAGCATCAGGTACATATTCGGCACTATCTTGATAAGAAGCAGCAGGGTTGTAACTAACTGTATTACCCAATAAATCTTTCGTTTTTGGTTCTACCCACCCATTCGGACTCTGTAAATATGATGTATCCATTATCCAAGGGTCTCCAAAAGTGAAGTTGCTTAAAAAATTTATACCCAAACAACTTTTAGGAGCATAAAAACGCATATAATCTACAGTCATTTCTGCACCTGCTTCAGGTAAAGGAACACTAATCTGTTCTCCAGGTGTGTAGAACCCAACAGGTGTTGGCAAAGCCGATAGTTGCATACTCATGCCCATTACATCCCGATTGTATGGAAATGCAAATGGGTAGCTCAACCTCAATTTGCCGTTATAATAATACCGTATACTATCAGGCATAATTTCCACACCACAAGTAAAAAAAGAATTTATGGTTATGTCTTTAATATGACTGATGGCATGGAAACCAACATCACTAGGACCATCAGTTCGATATTTAGAACATGAGTCAAAGTTATCATCGCTTGCCCCTTTCAAACGACTATTGTTATAATCATAATGCCTTCCTTTTACCGTCCAAATACTTGGTTGCAAACTTGAACTATACGAATCTTGTTCAAACAACTGATTTTGATAGGTATTTACACTAGAATTGGTTTCGGCAGTTCGCTGATTATTATTCCATGCAGAACCAACTGCCCAAATAGATTGATGCAATCCTTTCAGTCCCTTATATAACTTGGTTTTAAACTCATAATACCCATATTTAATGTTTTTGGTATTTAGTAACCCCGCTCCTATAAATGCGGTATCTTTCTTACCGGGCACAGTACTGCTTGGTATCGTATCCCAAGTGTATTTTAAATGCAGCATCCCATTACTTACTTGCGCATTACTATCTGCCATCAGCCCACCAAAACCGCCATATCCTCTAAGTACCCATTCGTTTCTATTGTAAGCCGTGCTATCAAATTCATCAGCATAAACCAATTGGTATTTGGAATAAGGAAAGGCGGTTCCTGTATGATAGCCAGTTTCAACTGATTTCCCCAAACAATCGTTAGTAGCAGTTGATGCTAGTACACATCCATTTACTTTGATGCTTGATATTCTGATATCAGCAGCAGTCGCTGCTCCAAAAAAAACGATAATCACTTCCATTCGGTTGATGTTATCTATAATGTTTGTTCCCACCATCCAACCCGGAAATTTGATTATTCGTTCAGTTGTAGAAGTATTGATAGAACTGTTGCAACTGATATTGGCAGAAGGCACCAAGACCGTATCAAAATAAGGACTACCGGCTGCCGTCATTGTTGCTAACCTGAAATGGACATTGTATCGTACGTTAGGATTAGTAGAGGAAATCTTAAATCCTAAACTAGAAATTAATAACTTATAACTATTGCTACTAGGATATATGCTAAAACTAATTCTATTCCCAACTCCTGCCATCGAATTCTCATATATCATTTTGGTTTCCGACATAGTACGGCTAGGAGTAAAAGAACAAGGTGGAGTATTATCAGCAAAACCTGAAAATGTTGGTGTTCCAGCACTCACATTCGCAGCTTTAGTGGTAGTAAAACTTGTCTTAGTTGTACTATTTGGAACGGCTTGAAATAGTACGGTTTGGGCATGAGAAACTATAGAAAAAATAAAAGACAAAACAATAAAGACCATTGTTTTTTTCATAAATGCATGCATTAAGAGGTTATTTTATTGTAAGGAAAAAATTAAGAGTCCCTTATTACCTGCAATTTTGTCAATTTTTGAAGTATTAGAATCGGAATGGAAGACGAATTAAGTAAGAAAACGTTCCCAACCTTAGGGAACGTTCCCAATTTGAGCGGGAGAAGTGCTATTTTCAAGGCTGAACCTATTAATGGAATTAAAAAAGTATTGGTAAAAATATTATCCTTTGGGATTTGCTTACCCTACTTGCTGAATATCGTTTGAATGTTATGCTTAGGCTCTATGAAAGTCAAAATAAATAATAAAAACAAGAAAGGCTCCGCATTTAGCAAAGCCTTCCTTGAAAAATTATAAAGTTGGGGTTAAAAATCTATATACTATTTACTCTTTTAAATAAACACTAAATTTCGCCTGCACAACACTCCTGTTTCTATTTCCTCATCTTTATTTGTATTTATTAAATAGTAGGAAAGTGACCACAATACAATATTTGCGTGTATCTATTTCTAGACAAGTGCTTTCTTATTAGGGCTTTTTTTACATATTATACTTCTATTGAATTGATATAGGCTCTTTGGTCTTGCGAAAAAAATCCATTAAAAATTATAAGATAAAGAGACGGATTTAAAGAAACAAGATTTACTTAAATAAAGACTCCATTTTTATTATGTGTAGACATCTGCCAATTTTCAACAGCTCTATATTATTTTTCATCTCCAATCAATTAGTTAATTTACATATTAAAATGAATGATTCAAATTATTCTAGGTTTTAACTAATCCATAAAAATATCAAATTGAAAATAGTATTATAAGTGGTTGGTATCCACCTATTTTCAATTAAGTAAACTCTAAAAAACAAAATCGAATCATTTGGAATTAATTAGGTAGTTGAGTTCCTTTATTTTGTATATGCCTTGATGATAATCTCTGCACGACGGTTCAAGGCTCTTCCCTTAGGATTATCATGATTTTTTGGAGTCGTGTTTGGTGCAGCAGGAACTGATTTTCCAAAGGACTTTAAGACCATCCTATCTGCATTTATTCCTTTATTTACAACATATTGCTTTACTGATTTAGCCCTCGTTTCACCTAATTTAAGATTGTACTTTACTGAACCCATTGTATCAGTATGTCCATTTACCGTCAATTCACTCATAAGTGTAGGATATTGTTTTAGGATGGAGACTAATTCATTCAATACTGGAACTGCATCCTTTCTGATTATAGACTTATCAAAATCAAAGTAAACAATCATTGGCTTGATAGATGTATTTATCGAATCAATTGCCTGTTCAATCGTTTTGGGCTTAAATATTTTTATATTCACAGCCTTTTTTAAACAGATGAAAATGGTATCGTTCACATCGTGGTTCAAGATTGTTTTAGGAACTGAAACCTGTTGTAATACTGAAACGTACCCTTCTTTAGAAACATTTAATTGATTTACAGATTCACTGTTTTCAACATAGAAATATCCTTCAATATTTGTATTTGTATTAAAAGTGGTGGTGGTTTTGTACACACTAACATCAGCACCATCAATTGGGTGATTGAGCTTATTGCAATCGGAAACTAATCCTATTAAGTTTCGTTTATATTTTTTTGGAATTAACCTTTTTGAAAGGGAGTATATTTCAAGACAACAATCAGACGCCCTATCTGAACTAATAAAGGCACTCTTTAATAAGCTATCCTGTGAAGTACTAAAAAAATAAATATCATCTTTTGGAGAGTTAATGGGATTACCCATATTAATAGGGTTCTGAATTGACAAAATATCTCCAGTAGCAGCATATAAATCAAATCCTCCCATTCCTTGATAACCCTTACTAGCAAATACCAATGTCCTACTATTGTTATGATAGAAGGGAGCCTCCTCGTCCTCTTTTGTATTGATTCCAATTAGATTAAATGGTTCCTCTGCTAAGCCATCCGTATTCAATTGGGCACACCAAATATCGAAACCGCCTGCCCCACCGTCCCTATCTGAGGCAAACAACAGGTATTTGCCATCTTGAGTAACACTAGGCTGAATGGAATTGTATCCATTCTTATTAACCTTTGTAACCCTTTCAGGTTCAGACCATGAGGTATCATTCAACCTTTCACTTTTAAAAATTGAATAGGAAGTGATTACATCTTGTGTATTACTTCTGCTAAAATATAGTGTCTTCCTATCAGGTGTGATAGTGGCTGTTGCCTCATTAATGGATAACCTAGAAGGAAAATGTAGCATTGAGGCTGTGCCACTAATAGAATCATCACTTACTATAGTATTATAAAAAAGGTGATTAACATGTTGATTCACTTTACTGAACCTATTTACTGTATCAACTATCCTAGCTGAAGTGAATATAAGGGTATCATGTAATAGAATGGGAGCATAAGCGCCTTCTGTTTGCACAATATTTCCCCTCAATTTATTAATGACAAGCAACTTTCTGTTTTCATTTTCAAGTTGCCCTTTGATATACTTTAGCGTTACCAATTCTTTCTTTGCCATAGCAATCATTTCCTCAGAACTGCTGTTACTTTTTATAAATGCATTGAATTGGGCTTTAGCAGCATCAAACTTATTATTACATCTCAAGCTCACCGCATACCAAAATCTTGCAAAAGGATAGGATGTATCAGGCGATTGAAGTAAACGTGCATAACACTTTTCTGCTTTTTGGTAATGATTCAAAGAACGATAACTCTCTGCCAATCTGAATGCAATATGAGATGTTACCTTCTTACTCTCACGAATGATTGCATCTGCCCTTGCAGCACTATCTGCCTTACTGAATATCACATTATTCTTGTGACCATAAGGAGAAAAAGACAGGACGGGTTTCCTGATGCCAAGAAATATTTCATAATTGACAATCGCATTAAAATATTCTCCAGCCTTATAATAACTATCAGCAGTTTTTAATTCAAATGATGTTTGGGAAAAAGCACATACTTGCAACAAAACAGCAATACATACAACGATAATCTTGTTCATTCCTTTCTATTATAATTAATTTAATTTTGATAATGTACAATTAATGACCTTAAAAGCGTGGGCACTTAAAGAAATTGTTTTGCTTTATTTTGTCCATATACATCAAGGATAATTCAAAACTGCTTGTTCCCTTTACCAACTGACCTAATTTGGTGGTATTGACATCATAGCTCAACCCAAATGTGAAGTCAGAATAAGTTATCCCAATATAAGGGTAGAATGCATCCTCAATTCGATAGTTTACACCACCTGTAATATCTGTAGAAGGATTAATAGACTTCTGAACATTTCCTCCAATCATTGATTCCCTGATATTGCCCTGTTGCATGACTAAAAAGTTAGGGACAAGATGTGTTCCTTCAGATAGATAAATATTGACACCTCCATGCAATGTATATCTTATTGGTAAAGTGCTTTCGTAACTAGCAGAAAGAGAAGGGTCTTTAGGTTGATTGATATGTGCAGCAGAGTAACCTCCAAACAAATTCACTCTCTTATCTTTATCGGCATCATAAAACATGACTCCCACTCCAATATCAAAGGAAGAGGCTGATGGTTTGGTAATAGCCAATTGTGTGGGGAAAGAAGGGTCGTAGTCACCCGATTGAAATTGATTATCAGTTCTTGCTGCATACAAATCAAAACTCCTACTTAATAGACCACCTTGCATACCAAAAGTTATCACCTTTTGTCCTTCATAACCCAACCTGATACCCGTATAAGCGATAGATATTTGAGCCTTTGAGTATCTATATCCAGCATCACCTGCACTTTGTTGTAATATAGCCACCCCAAAATTTAGGTTCTTATTTGTTACGATATCAGCAGATAAAGCAACAGTTGAAAAGGGATTTGTAATGCTATTCCATTGATTCCTGTGAATAACTGCCACACGATAATTACCATCTATTGCTCCAGTCAAAGCTGGATTAAGCCAAAGGGGGTACATGTAATACTGTGAAAAGTGAGGATTAACCTGAGCGTCAAGGCTCTTGCAAACACTTATCAACAATAATATTGTCAAGACTATCTTAGTTATTTTCATTTTATTATCTTATTAAGTTAATTGCACCTTTTTTTATTTGAATTTCTCCTGTTTTCATTTCTATTCTTGCTACATAAACATAAACACCTGCTGGCTGAGGCTGTCCCTTGTATGTTCCATCCCAACCTTTTGAACGGTCATTGATATTCCCTTTCGAGAGAAACAATTCGTTCCCCCATGAATCAAATATTCTGAGTTCCATTTGATTAACTAAGATTCCTGCCCCACGAACAAGGAATTTATCATTTATCCCACTTCCATTTGGGCTAAAGACGTTTGGTATAAACAATGTATTTGGTAGAACAGTAATTCTGAAATTGGCAGTATCTGCACCACATGTATTTGAGACAACATAATAGATGGTATCAATTCCTTTAGAAACACCTACTAACTGACCGGCATTATCTACGGTTGCGATAAAAGGATATTGGCTACTCCAAATACCACTAATTGTATTATCTGTCAAATCTATTTTCTGACCTACATATACCGTATTAAGTCCGATAATGGGAGTGACTGCTGGGATTAGATTTATTGTTAACTGTAAAGTAACTAAACTATCACACCCCTTTGCATTTAGCACATTATATTTGTAAATACCACTATTTATATAAGTTGTTCCATGCCAATTAAAAGAATTACATACTATAGCAGTAGTATCTCCTTTTGAGGGTTGGTTAATTGTCAGGTGTAAGGTGACCACACTATCACAACCT
>CANCPA010000188.1 GCA_947379895.1 Chitinophagaceae bacterium
CCCCACCATTGCTTTCTCTAAAGGATAATCAGCAAACTGAAACAATAAAAATAATACTAGACCATCAAATAATATCGAAAAATATAACCATAAAAGAATTGAAAGACCAATGCCTTTTGCCTTATCCCTTGTTTGCAATGCAGCAAGCATTGCTATTCCTGTAAAAATTATGGATAAAACTAATCCTATTATGACCATCATTATTCCTGTAATTGAAAATTCATAAAGACAAACGGGTATCCCAATACCTACTAAAAAGGCTATTGATAAAGAGGTAGCGAGCCCTATAAATAAACTCATCCATATTGCTTTTCTTTTGAGTGGCTGACTTACTAACAACTCTATAAACTCAGCACTATTATATATATAAATAGCCGAAAATATAATACAAATTAAGGGTACTATGATGAGAATTATATTCAATAAACTCAACAATCCTTTTGTAGAATTATCTTCTAGACTAAATACACTTAGCGAAATCGCAAGTAAGCAAACTGTGTAAGCTAACACTATCTTATTGCGAAGTATATCTGCAATTACATATTTTATAATCTTTTTCATTTAATATTATTAGTCATAACGCTTGCAATTGCTTTTGACAATTTGATTTCTCCAGTATCATTATGTAATACTTCTATAGACTTTTGAAATAATAATTTACCGTCTTGCATATAAATAACTTCGGATACTAAATCGTCCAATTCACTTAAAATATGTGAGGTGATTAATATCAGTTTTCCATTTTTAATTTCCGTTAAAATCTTCTCTTTCAATAGTTCTGACGAAACAGGATCTAAACCTGCAGTTGGTTCATCGAGTATCAATACTTTTGGATTAAATAGAAAGGCTAACGAGGCACTAACTTTCTGTCTTGTCCCCCCCGACAAAGTCCTCATTCTCTTATTATACATTCCTTTAAGGGCAAAGGCATCAATCAGATTTTCATCCAATCCAGAATTTGTGTGCCTAATATCTTTCATCATATCAATGACCTGTCCTATAGTCATATTATCAGGATAGCGTCCAATTTGTGGCATATAACCAATCTCTTCACGATATTTCCATTCGTTTTGAATATTTTTTCCGTTAAATATAATATTGCCCGAATCAGGCATTACCATTCCTAAGATGCTCTTTATTAAAGTAGTCTTACCACTTCCATTCGGACCTATCAAGGCAATACACTTAGACGCCTTACAGGTAAAGTTTACCTTATCAAGTACCTTTAGCTTACCAAATTGTTTCGATATATTTTCAATAACAATCATAACGGTATTGCTTTCATTAATGGATGATTATCTTTTAAGCCTTCCGGTGTTAAACTTGGAATTACCTTTTCTGTTTTATCCATCAATGTGGCAATCAAACTCCTAAATAGCATCATTGCAGAAGGGTTCTTTTCAATTATCATCGAGAACATACTCACAGGTCGATAAGGAATATCTCCAATCTTATCTTTATTCAAATCATAGCCTTCATATTTATCCCAATAATTTCCATCAAATTTATTTAATACCAACGACCCATTTGTGCCTACATCAAAAGTGTTTCCAAGGAAATTATTAGATTCTAATACAATATCCATGCAACTTGCCTGAATTTTTAGTCCCCAACCATTGTTTTTAAACATATTTCTTTTTACTTGTATTCTACTTGCACCTTCCATATAGATCCCACTTGTATTTTTTTCGAAATGATTTCCTTGAATATAACTATCTGAAATTTCCTTCAACAGGATGCCATAAGCTGCATCTCCCCAATTCTCTTTAAAGTAATTATTGTACATCTGTACACCATGAGAATACATAACAGATACTCCTGAACCATTTTCTTCAAATCTGTTTGTGATATATGAATCATCACTCGAAAACATGAAATGAAGTCCATATCGAAGATTTCTAAAGGAATAGTTTCTCCAAATTAAAGAGTGTGTAACAAACTCAAAATATATTCCATCCCTGTGTCCCGTAATAGTGTTGCCTACTATCTGCATACTATCGCTTTTCCAACAATGAATACCGTTGCCACTTTGCTGTTCTTCATTTTGATGAGCTGTAATAATATTATTTTTGATTTGACATTCTATTCCATTCTGCGAATAAATACCAAAGAAATTATCGTCTAATATATTATTTATAATGATACATTTTCTCCGATTATAAATCTTTATTCCTGCAAAATCAATCACACTTGACTGCCCAGAATGTTGCAATCTAAAACCATCAATCGTAACTCTATCTGCTTTTATTGATATTATTTCATATAAATGATCTCCCTCTAATACAGGATACCCAATTCCCTTTAAAACGATTGCTTTATTTATGATGAGATTTCTCTCGTGATAAATATCTTTCTCAACAATAATAGTATCCTTTTCGTGTGCAAGTTCGATAGCATGTGTAATAGTAGTGCATACTTGATGCCTGCCGACCCTGATAGTATTTGCCACTAACATAACTGACAAAAGCATCAAAACAACTCCACAAATAATTATTTTCATTTAATTAGTTGATTCCACGAAACACTCGTTCCTTGATAAGTATTTATTAATTTTGCAATTGAACCCTTGTCTCCAATTGCTGCAATATTTCCATTCATTGGGCTATTCAATTTTTCACTTTGTATCAATAAAGCATCAGTTGCTTTAATCAACTCATGCCCCGTCGATTCAAAATCAGTTAAGTAAACCTCTTTAATTTCCTTCAACTCAATTTGTTTATTTTTGATAAATGCCAATACACAGTGCATATCATCAAACTTGAAATTCTTACCTTTTACAGTTATTATCTCTGCCCCAAACTTGGCATCACTCACAGTCATTTTACAAAAGCAACATTGATCTTTTCCAACGATGATTGCATCAGGCTTTGTAGAACAGCCACTCATGCTTAACATGACAATAAATGCTATCATTGGAATAGAATAAATAGATTTTATTTTTTTTAAATACTTAAATTCAATATAAAAACAAGATAAAAGCATTACACCTACTCCAATAAATATCCACCCACCAATATCCGGAATCGAATAAGCGCCGAAGTTTAATAATTGCTTAAACCCTATTAAAGGTGGCTGATAAGCCATCCCAGGAATCCGTATGGCAGCATCAGGATTTAAGTTATGACCATAATTATACTCCCATCGCCAGAAATCAATCATTGCTATAATCCCAAAGGCAACAAAAAGTATTATTCCAATATTTAGCAAACTTCTTTTATTGATCAATACAACTGCAACGAAGAGTGAAACAAAAAACAAGATGATATATCTCAAAACAGAGAACTCAATAAAGTCCTGATTATGAAGTGTTTTCATTCCTATATAATGGTTCAATCCATTAATAATATCTACATTACCTCTCAACCCGTCGGCATAGATATTCAATTGTAGTCCTTCAGGGTATTGAGGGGCATCTAATTCTATTCTCCAAATAGGTAGAAATAGGATTATCAGCAAGCAAATACTACAAATAATCAATAACAACTTTGTCAGTTTACTTAATCCAGCACTTTTCATTTCTCAATATTTAAAAAAATAAGTAGGGAGGCAATTGTTTGGTTAATTGATTGATCTATTTTAATACTTCAATACATATTCAAACTTATTTACTCCCTACAACATATTATTTCTTGGCAGGTGGCAATAAAACACCATCAATTACATGAATAATGCCATTAGATGCGGGTATTGATGCAACAATAGTCGCACTGTTATTCAACATTAGCTTACCATCTTTTATTGAAACAATCACATCATCACCATTCACCATCCCAATTTTTTGTCCATCTGTAAAGTTTTCTTTTTTCAATACCCCTACAGCCACATGATATTGTAGAATATTCTGTAGGTCAGACTTTTTATCGTCCTTCATCAATCCATCCACAGTACCTGCAGGCAATTTATCGAAAGCAGCATTTACTGGAGCAAATACAGTAAATGGACCAGAGTTGGATAAAGAGGTAACTAACTCAGCTTGTTTAATTGCTGCCACCAATGTAGTATGATCCTTTGACCCTATCGCAATTTTTACTACATCTTTTTGCGATACGTCATCGCTAACATTCTCCTGTCCCCCTGCTGCTACTGTTCCATTATCAGGTGGAGTGGTCTTAACATTATCATTTCCGCTATTACACGAAACAAAACAAACGAGCGTTGCCATTATAAAGGCTTGCAATACTTTTTTCATAACTTTTTTTTTAGGTATCCTCCTAATGATATTTATCTAATTAGGAGGATACTGTTTTATAATTTATTTCTTTTCTACTTTTTCTACAGGTGGCAAATTCTTGCCCGTACTAAACATCAATGGAACATTACTTCCTGTTGGAGAGACTCTTACATATCCCTGCATTTCTTGGTGTAACGCACTACAGAAATCAGTACAGTACATTGGATACATCCCCGGCTTTTCTGGTATCCATTTCAAAGTTTGCGTTTCTCCTGGCATAATTAACAATTCAGCATTCGCAGCACTCTTTATGGCAAATCCATGTGGCACATCCCAATCCTGCTCTAGATTAGTTACATGGAAATAAACTTCATCTCCCATTTTAATCCCTTCTATGTTATCTGGTGTAAAGTGCGAACGGATGGCTGTCATATATACATCTACCTTTTTACCTGTCCTAACCACTTTTGCCTCTGCCTCACCCTTTGCAACAAAAGGATTTGCATTATCATCTATTTTAAAGAATTTCACTGAATTATTTCTAATAACGTCAGCTGCCACTGCCTGTGCATAGTGTGGCTCTCCTGTTGTTGGAAAATCCAAAATCAATTGCATTTTATCGCCACTGATGTCATATAACTGCGCACTTTGAGCTAATTCAGGGCCTGTTGGCAGATACCGGTCTTTAGTTATCTTGTTATAAGCAATAACATACTTTGCATTTGGTTTTCTTGTATCTCCACCCGGAATACATAAGTGACCTACGGAATAGTAAGTAGGTGCATGATCTAATACTTTCAAGTCTTTAATATTCCATTTTACAATTTCAGAGGAAACAAAAAATGAAGTTATCGCATTACCCTTACCATCAAACTCTGTATGTAATGGTCCTAACCCCGGCTTTGGAACTTCACCATATAAAGCAGATTCATATTTTACAATAGGAATACCCTCGTAATCTCCTACATAATCTTTTTTGGCAATAGCTGCTTGTAACTTATCAAAACTAAACACAGGAATCAAGGCAGCAAGTTTCCCACTACCTACTATATATTCACCCGTAGGATCTACATCACAACCGTGTGGAGATTTTGGACATGGGATAAAATAACAGATGTCTTTAAGTTCTTTCGTATCCAATACAGTTACTTCTGTTCTAATTTCGGAGGTAGCAGTATGCGTTTTTTCATTGTAAATATTATGAGCGTATTTAACTGGAACCTTCTTTCCTTTTCCTGCTTTCAGATACTCCTCAGCTTTCTTCCAGTTTACTGCCATAATAAAATCCTTATCCTTTTGAGATGCATTTACTTCTAACAAGGTATTTGCTTGTTCGGTATTATAACAAGAAAAGAAAAACCACCCATGAGATTTTTCTTTACCTGCATGGCTTAAATCGAAACTAACTCCTGGACACTCCAATTGAAAAGCTATATCCATCTTGCCATCTTCTTTACCTACACTAATAAAACTGATATACCCCTTAAAGTTTTGCTTGAAAGTATTAATCGGAACATCTCCATTTGCATTATCAGGAGGCACACTAAAACGTGTTCCTGCCACTACATATTCTGTATTCTCTGTAATAAAAGGAGAGCTGTGATTTCCTGCACTATTAGGTAATTCGATGATTTCGTTGGTATGAAATGTTTTCAAATCCACCCTTGCAACTCTCGGAGTATTATTGGCATTAGCAAAAATCCAACGACCGTCAATTTCTCCATTTGTTTGTGACAAATCAAGATGATGTTGATCATCCCAAGGTATAAATCCGTGTGAGGTATTCAGCATTGGCTTTGTTTCTTCACTATATCCATAACCACTTTCAGGGTCATTCGAAAAAATAGGGACTACCCTTAATAAACGTCCACTTGGTATTCCATATACACTCATTTGACCACTAAAGCCACCTGATACAAAGTTATAAAACTCATCATATTTGCCTGGGGCAACATATACTTTTTGGGCAGCATCTGCACTCACTGCGTTACCTGCATTTTTAGGCTTACAGGAATATATTCCTAAAGCAATTGCTATACTAGCTAATGTTAATAGCCCATTTTTACTTTTCATATACTTCATTTTTATTGTTAGTTATAAAATCTATTTTGCAACGTCATTTTTACGCATAAATTCATAGAGATTTCTTGCATCATCATCCGAAATATTTTGGTTAGGCATACGAACCAAACAGATTTCCAACATGGCTTGTGCTTTAGGATCTTTAGTAATCATTGGATCTGGATTAGTGGCGAAGTTCATAATCCATTCAGCAGTATGTCTTGTAGTAACGCCCTGCCATCCTGGTCCAACTAGCTTTTCAGTTGTTAACTTGTGACAACTACTACATTTTACTCCATAAACTTTATTACCTGTAGAGGCTTTTGCATCGTCAATAGTAGCAGCCACATCTACTTTTGAAAATTTCCCTTCTCCTCTATTTGGATCGTACGATGGATTTGAATTGTCGGTACTTGTGGAAGGGTTTTCTGCTCCATATTTCTTCTTTGGTGTCGAATCCCCACAAGAAATTAAGAACAATACAATACTTGCAATGATTAATTTTCCTTTCATAATCTTTTAATTTAATTATTTAATACTACAAGATTATAAAGTATTAAACACTCATTTTATGCGTGTAATCATATTTGAACCATGATTTCAATTAAAACATTGGTTTCAATTGCAGAATTTGTCTTTATCTTTGAAAAAATTGTGCACAATGATGATTCAAAATGAACTGCTTATCTCCTTAGGTGCCAACGTTAAAAAATATACACCTGAAGAAATCATTTTCAAAGAAGGGGCTTTTTGTAATTACTATTATCAATTAATTGAAGGAACAGTAAGATGGGTCAGTGTTAATGATGAAGGAAAAGAATTCATTCAATCTATTGTCAATGCAGGAGAGTGTTTCGGCGAAATGCCTCTATTTGATGAATTACCCTTCGCCGCAACTGCCATTTCAATTACAAATACTTCAGTATGGCGACTCCATAAATCTTCCTTCTTAAAATTGATACATGAAAATGCAGAAACACATTTCAAATTCTCTACATTATTATCACAACGCTTAAGATACAAATTCCTTATACTGAAAGAGTTGGTTTACAACGACCCTGAACATCGCATTTCAGCTTTACTAAACCATTTCAAGAAAACACAATGTAATATTTGCCCTGATTGTAGTCAACTTCAATTAACCCGTCAACAAATTGCAGATATGACTGGCTTAAGAGTGGAAACAGTCATCAGGGCAATGAGAAATATGCATGACAAAGGAGAAGTTCAAATAAAAAAGGGAAAGGTTTATTGCAATGATTGCATTTCTGCTGATATGATTGAAATCATACAGAAGAAATGTGCAAAATAGTTGCTTTGCAGCAAACTATTTACATGTACTTATTTACTCAAAAATGGCTACGGATTGCATTCCATAATTTGTTAATTGTTGCGATATTAGGTGTAATCCTTCGTTATAAGATTGCCTTTTCTTTCCCATTCATTGACCAGAAAAATTTATTACATGGTCATTCTCATTTTGCATTTTCAGGATGGATTACTCAGGGATTAATGTATTTGTTGATACGCCAATTAAAGCATGAAAACCTAGATATCATTTTAAAAGAATATAAATGGTTATTATATAGCAACCTAATCACCGCTTATGGTATGCTTATCTCCTTTCCTATTGAAGGATATGGATTTTATTCTATTTTATTCTCCACATTATCCATCTTTGTCTCTTATTGGTTTGCCTTTATTTATTGGAAAGATCTACAACGTCAACCTACCTTACTTTTATCGCATAATTGGTTCAAAGCAGCTCTTTTTTTTAATGCTTTCTCCTCACTAGGAGCCTTTACTTTAGCATTTATTATGGTAAAGAAAATAATGATTCAAAAACTATCCTTATTATCCGTTTATTTCTTTCTTCACTTTCAATATAACGGTTGGTTTTTCTTTGCCACTTTAGGTTTAATAATCAGTTTATTAGAACCCCATTTAATCAATAAAAACATATTTAAAAAAGTATTTCTTTCATTTCTTATCGCTTGTTTCCCCGCCTATTTTCTTTCAGCATTGTGGCTTCCAATACCGAACACAGCATTGTTTGTCATCACCTTATCTGCACTTATACAAATCATTGCTTGGGGAATCATTGTTTATCATATCCACCTTTATAGATTTTCATTCAAAACAATGAACCCGATAAGCAAAGGATTATTATTACTTAGTGCATTAGCACTTACGCTCAAATTATTATTGCAATTACTCTCTACAATTCCCTCATTAAGTCAATTAGCTTTCGGTTTCCGTCCAATAGTTATTGGCTATCTACATTTAGTATTTTTAGGCATCATTTCAATAGCTATTATCGGCTATACAATGATTGATGAAATCAAAAAACCTACTCATTTATTTAAAAATGGGGTCATCCTTTTCGTAATAGGCATCATTATAAATGAAGTATTACTCATGATTCAAGGAGTATCCGACTTAGCTTTTATTGAAGTACCCTTCATCAATGAACTACTTTTTATAACCGCATTAATACTTTTCACAGGACTACTAATGTTAAATATCGGGTTAATTTCAAAGAAAGATGTATGATAATGATTTGAATCATAAAACAGCATTTTCAATACCCTGAATTTTGTTTCAAATTAAAAAATATGAATAGTATATTAGAAAAGACATTAGCTACAATTGTTATTGAAAATCATCAGGCAGCCTCTATTTTTGAGAAGTATTCCTTAGACTTTTGCTGCAAGGGTAAAAGAACATTGAATGATGCTTGCAAAGAAAAAGATATTGATACCATTGTGATTGCAAAAGAATTGGAAACAGCTCTTTCAACAGAAGTCATTAAGCACACTCCCTTTGCCGAGATGACGGAAGATGAATTAATAGGCTATATTTTAATTCATCACCATTTTTATGTAAAACAATCAATGCCAATAATATTGCAGCATCTTGAAAAAGTAGCCATAAAACATGGTCCTAACTTCCCTTATATGATAGAAGTGTATCAACTTTTTAGTGAGATTAACGACGAAATGACCTCGCACATGCAAAAAGAAGAAAATATATTGTTCCCTAGAATTAAGCAGGTAGTTTTAGCGAATAAAAATGGAGTTGAATTACCCGAGGCAAACTTTATTCAAGGACCAATTACTGTAATGGAACATGAACACGATAATGCAGGTGATATCATGAGTAAAATCAGAACATTAACCAACAATTATATGGCTCCCGTAGGTGCTTGTACCACTTTTAGTGTAGTTATTGCCGAGCTACAAGCTTTTGAAGAAGATTTGCATAAACATGTTCATTTAGAAAACCATGTTCTTTTTCCAAAAGCAGAGAATATATTTTTGAATTAAT
>CANCPA010000189.1 GCA_947379895.1 Chitinophagaceae bacterium
AGATATTTTATCTGAAAATAATTCTTTATCAATCCTTGAAGGACATAAATTTATATCGTAATAATCGAAATAAAAACTTATTGTATTTGATTCTTCATGGTAACTAAGAATATTATCTAAAATACTGTAATATTCTTTATAAAGATTGGATACTAACTTTTCTAAATTTCTATCTTCATTATTTTCAATCCTTTGTAAATAAGCCTCAAAACTCAATTCATCATAATCCTTCATTTTTTCAAGGAATAAAGACTTTAGAATTTGCAATCGTTTACTCTTATTATAAAAATCGCAGAATATATTATTTTCAATTTTATTTAAAAGAGGAATCCTTTCATCAATTTCTTTAATATAATTGATTATGAGTTTATTAATAAGTTCCTTACCATCAAAATCGTTTTTTTGGGAAGTAAAACAATAAAAACCATCTTCCTTATTATTTTTGAAATACAAATACCTCTTTTCATCATCACAAAAATGATAGTCTTGAAATACCCCATTATAATACTTCAATACTCCATTTTTTACAAGTAATTCTATATCGCTATCACTCAACATTTGGTAAAATTTTGAAAGTTTAATTTAATTTAAAATTATTATAACTACTTACCTACTCTCCTACAACCCTTAAAATCCTTTCTATAGAGTCTTTTAAATTTTGGGCTATTAAAAACAAGAAAGGCTGATTATTACCGCTCGATTGAGATGTTTCTAATGTTGCATAGTATTTTAGTTTGCTTTCTGTATCCCCTTTTAAAATCGCTATAGGATAACCGTTTTGTAATAAATATAAATTCATTAATAGGCGACTTGTACGTCCATTGCCATCAATAAACGGATGTATTGTCACGAGTCTTTCGTGAATTTCGGCTGCCATTAATACTGGATGTAATATTTCTTTGTTTTCAGCATACCAAATAAAGAAACTTTCCATTTGTACAGGTACTAAAAAGGGTTGTGGAGGTATGTGTTTTGCCCCACTAATCAACACTTGAATTTTTCTGTAAATACCTGCATTTTCATTATCAATACTTTGTAAAATCAGTTTATGAATATTCAATACTATCGTTTCTGAAAGTGCTGTTTTATCCTTTACCAATTCCGCTACATACTCTAAGGCATGAGAGTGATTGATAGCCTCCAAATGTTCCCGTAATGACTTCCCCCCAATAGTCAACCCCTTTTCAACTACTAATGCTGTTTCCTGTAATGTTAGGGTGTTGCCCTCTATCCTATTACTCTCGTAAGTATATTCCAACTCAAAAGCTTTTCCAACCTTTTCACCTTGTAAATGCCTGTTTTGCTGTAACCTATCCTTTAAGGTATCAATTTCTGTTAGTATTGCTTCCAGTTCCAAACTTGTTTCCTTATTTGCTATTTTATTCATACCCCAATTATTTTTAAGTAACACATCAAACTGCCTTTAAATGATGTTCAACTAAAGATGCCTGTTTCAATTCCCTCAATCTAAACTTTTCTTGTATTCTCAATGCAGTCTCCTTTTTCGTCTCTCTAATGTATCTTAGAAAAGATTTTTCAGTTTTGTGACCTGTTAAAACCATTATCTCCCCAATAGTTAACTCTCCCTTCTTAAACTCATTAGTTGCAAAACTTCTTCTTGCTGTGTGGCTAGTAACTAATTCATATTTGGGTTGAGTGGTTTCGATTACCTTGCCCCCCCTTATTGCTTTAGTGGTTACCATTTTATTCAATATCTCACACTTTGAACAAAGCTCGTGTAAGTGTTCATTATAGTTTTTATTGCTTATATCAGGAATGGAGTACTCATATCTAGCTAATATTTCTACTACTTCTTTTAACATAGGGATAGCGACTTCATACGTTGTTTTTTGTTGTGTGATAACTATCATTCCATTTTCAATGTTTCTAGGTCTAACACGAGTTAAATCGCTGAATCTTAGACCAGTAAAGCAGCCAACTAAAAACGCATCCCTAACCCTTTCTAAACTAGGTCTTTTGGATAGGTCTAACTCCTGTAGTTCCTTTATTTCATCGTTATTCAAATAAACAGTATCACTGATTGAAGATATTGATTTGAAATTACTGTTTAGGTAAATTTGGTTTGTTGATATTCCTTTCTCGTAGGCCTCTCTAAGCAAGACCTTAATCAATGTAATCAGTTTTCCAATTGTGTTAGGAGAAAGTCCTTTTTTTACGGTTGTATAACGAAGAAAATCTTCATAAAATGACATGTTAATAGTTTCAAATTCTAATACAACATTTTTACTTTTTTGAAATGCCTCTAAATGTCTCTTTAAATTGTGATATTGGAATATTGTTTTAGGGGCAAGTGGGGTATTGTCTTTTTTACTAACTCTAGTACCTTCATTCATCATTTCTAGCCTATCATTATAAAATCCCCAGAACGAATTATTTAGTAGTTCCTGTTTTTCTTCAATAGTGTATTTTTCACAAAACTTTCTAACTCCATCTTTGATTAAACTCTCGGGAATAATAGGGGTAACTTTACCACTACTTTTATCATTTTTCCAATCCAACTCCAATTTTAAAATAAAATTCTCTAGTTTAGTTAAATAAGCATTTAATTCAGCATAGGTTTTTAGTTTCTTGTTTGCCCTTTGTTCTTTTGGTAGCCATTGTAAGGGGTGTATTTTTTTATCAGTGTAAACCCTTACTTGTTTACTTTGATAAGTCACCTTGCAAATTATAAATGTTTCGAAATCTGCATTAGGTGATTTAAGGTTAAATTTAACTTTCATTGCTTAAATTTTATTTCTAAACAAACATAGTCGAATTTCAATTAGGTGCTAACATTCGGTGCTAACATTTTTTAATTCCCCTTTATTTTCCCTTATTTCCTTTAACTATGATATATTAAAAAAAATTATCTAAACCTTTATTGGCATTGCTTTTAAGTAAAACTAAGTAAAATAAGAAAAAGTGGTAAGATAACTCCCCCTACAGCGATTTAACTAAGCGAAACTCTTTAATAATTAAAGGTTTCGCTTTTTTTATTTCCAATAAGACATCATAAAGCAACCCTTATTAAAAATATTTAATCACAATTACTAATCACTACTTTAATCAGAATAAAAACGAAAAACATTTACAATAATTAATCGAGACATTATTTCCAAGTTAAACCATTTATAAATAGTTATGTTAAACTAAATCGCAAATTTATTATTGAAATAATCAAAAATAATTCAAATTTGACTTCAGTTTAATACGTCTTATTTGAGTAGTTTAATAACTTTGGAAACGCACTTCTAAAATCCTATACATCATATACCATATATTACGAAAGCGATTTGCAACACTTATTCGGTGGGAAAACCTTGTATAAACCAATAAAAAGTGAATTATTTTATATAAGATGTAAAAAATACAGATAAAATAATTTTGTCTTTAAATTTTTCTCCTACATTTGCAGCCACAAAAAAATTATCAAAAGCAATACCGTTTGCTTTTAAAAGAAAAATTACAATGGCAATTACTAAAGAAAAAAAAGTTAGCATTTTCACTCAATACGGTGGTGCAGCATCAAACACAGGTTCTACAGAAGCTCAAATAGCTTTATTAACAGAACGTATCCTTGATATCAGCAAGCATTTGCAAGCTAATAAGCATGACTTTTCAAGTCAAAAAGGATTAATTGAATTGGTAGGTGAGCGTAAGAGTTTACTTAGCTATCTTCAAAAGACAGACCTTATGGGTTATCGTGCTTTAATTGAAAAATTAGGTTTAAGAAAATAGTCCCCTTACCGCTTTAACAAAAGTGCGTTTGGAGACATTCATATACCACCTCGAAAGAGGGATATATGCAAATCCCAACTTCTTTTAGATGTTGGGATTTGTAATTTTGTGCCAATTGAAAATAATTCATTTCTCATCGTTGTGTCGGCAATAAATCTTCGCCGACATTTACTCAAACTAAACAAATGTTATCACAACCTATACAATCGAGTTTTTTGCTACCCGATGGTTCTGAAGTAATCATTGAAACAGGCAAGATGGCGCGTCAGGCAGACGGTGCCGTTACAGTTCGTCAAGGTAACTGTATTTTATTGGCAACAGTTGTTGCTAATAAAGATCCAAAAGAAGGGCAAGATTTCTTCCCTTTAAGTGTTGATTACCAAGAAAAGTTTTCATCTGCAGGTCGTATTCCGGGTTCATTCTTTAAAAGAGAAGCTCGTTTAAATGACTACGAAATATTAACTAGCCGTCTGATTGACAGGGCTTTACGTCCACTTTTCCCCGAAGATTATTTCTGTGATGTTCAGGTATTGATCAGTTTAATCTCTAGCGATCCTGAAATCATGCCTGATGCATTAGCTTGCTTAGCAGCTTCTGCCGCTTTAGCCGTTTCAGATATCCCTGTAAAAGAAATTATCTCTGAAGTACGTATTGGCCGAATCAATGGTCAATTTGTAGTGAATCCTACACGTTCTCAATTGGAAATTGCTGATATGGAATTCATCATCGCAGCTACTGAAAAGAACCTGATGATGGTTGAGGGTGAAGCTAAAGAATGTAGTGAAGAAGATTTAGTTCTAGCTCTACAATTGGCTCATGATGCTATTCGCATTCAAATTACTGCTCAAGAAAAATTAAGAGAATTAAAGGGTATAACTTCTAAAAGAGAGTATAAGAAACCTGTTGAGGACCTTGAATTAAAGGCAAAGGTTGATGCTTTTGCTCGTACTAAAATTTATGACATCTCTCGCAAAGGTTCTTCAAAACACGAAAGAACAGATGCTTACGCCGTTGTAAAAGACGAGTTAATTGCTAGTTTGGGTGAAGAAGTAACCGATGTACAAAAGAAATTAGCAAAAAAATATTACGCTGACTTACAATGGGAAGTAGTAAGAAGTATGATCATTGATGACCGCATCCGTTTGGATGGTCGTAAATTAGATCAAGTTCGTCCTTTATCAATGGAAGTTGATATTTTACCTGGACCTCATGGTTCTTCATTGTTTACTCGTGGTGAAACACAATCTTTAACTACTGTAACTTTTGGTACTGCTCTTGATGAGTTGTTAGTTGAAAGTGCCGCTAAATCTGTAGAAAGCAAATTCTATTTACACTACAATTTCCCTCCGTTCAGTACAGGGGAAGTAAAGATGATGCGTGGTCAAAGCCGTCGTGAAGTAGGTCATGGTAACCTTGCGCAACGTTCTTTGAAACAAATGATGCCTTCTAGCAACGAATATGGTTATACTGTTCGTGTTGTAAGTGATATTTTGGAAAGTAACGGTTCTTCTTCAATGGCTACCGTTTGTGCCGGTTCATTAGCATTGATGGATGCAGGTGTTCCTGTTCCTAAGCATGTTAGTGGTGTGGCAATGGGTTTAATTACTCGTGAAGACAATAAATATGCAATCCTTACAGATATCCTTGGTGATGAAGATCATTTAGGAGATATGGACTTCAAGGTTACCGGAACTCGTGATGGTATCTGTGGAGTACAAATGGATATTAAAGTAGATGGTTTGAGCATGGATACGATGCGTGAAGCATTGGCACAAGCTCGTGCAGGTCGCTTACATATTCTTGATGCCATGTATGATACAATTGCTGCTGCTCGTGCAGAAGTGAAACCTCATGCGCCTCGTGTAATTAAATACATAATAGATAAGGAATTTATTGGTGCTGTAATCGGGCCAGGTGGTAAAATTATTCAAGAGATACAAAAAGAAACAGGAACTACTATCAATATAGAAGAAGTTGGTAATACAGGTCAGGTTAGTATCTTCTCTAACAATAAAGAAGCAGTTGAAAAAGCTTTGAATTGGGTGAAAGGTATCGTATCCGTTCCTGAAATCGGCACAGAATACGAAGGAACTGTAAAGAGTATCAAGGAATTTGGCGCTTTTGTAGAGTTCTTACCTAAGAAAGAAGGATTACTTCATATCAGCGAAATTAGCTGGAAACGCCTTGAGACTATGGAAGGTGTTTTGAAAGAAGGACAAAAGATTAAGGTTAAGTTATTGGACATCGATTCTAAGACTGGCAAATTCAAATTAAGCCACAAGGTTTTGTTACCAAGACCGTAATTGACAATAAATAATTGATATCAAAAGAGCCCGCACTATTTTAAGTGTGGGCTTTTTTGTGTTTGGGATATTAGTACAATAAAAAAAGGTTTCACTAATAATGAAACCTTACACGTCTAGGGAAGAAAAAAACAATTTAATTATCTTCAAAAGCAGAAATTTCATTTTGCTCTCGTATATACCTTTGTAGTAATTGATAAGAAACTAACATCATGAAGGCTAATGAAGGAATAAAAAAAACGTAAATCCACATAAATTTCTTTTTTGCTTTTAATAATATTTTTTCAATTTAATTTAGGTTTAAAAGATAGCATATCAACTCACCTTTTAAAACCTGTGAATTACTAAGTTGTGTAAAGTCATTTCGCAATCGGCTAGGCACATTCGCAATACAAAGTCAAAATTATCTATGCTCATTTACAATTAGTATCAATTATCTTTCAAAATATTGTAGTTATTTTCCAGAAGAAGAAATCTTACAATTCTTCGCATTAATTATTACAACCTCTTCGCTTTTTATGATTTCTAAGAGCTGTTTTTCTAATAGAGGAACAGTAACAATACTTAATTTGAGAATGCTATTTTACGATAGATAATAATTTAATTTTAGTCCAATAAAAAGTTAGTGTATTCTTGCAATCAACAAATTAAACTTTTACTCTTTATGTATAATTTTAAAATGATCTTACTCATTATAGTTATCCTAATGGCATTTATAGGTCTTTATTTTTTCATTTCCATTGTTAGATTCTTTTTTGTGCCATTGACTGTTTCATTCGTAATGGGATTTATTGCAGGAATTTTTGTGTGTAAAAAGTAGTAACAATTCTTTAAATGAATGTCAACTCAATTTTGAATGTAATTTGAATGCTATTTCAATGTGAAAATGCATTAGTATAAATACGATTTTTATGGGATGAAAGTCGATTTAATAGAGCTTTATTGATTGAATAACGATGAAGGCTATAATCAAAACATTACTAGGTAGTTCTAAATTCAAAATAACAAAGAAATTTTGTAGTACTAATACATTCAATATTCGCTTAAGCTCTATTTTCTTAAGTGCATGATTTATATTAGCCAATAAAGTAAAAGCGAAACAGCACACCATACTTCTATCAGGCTTAAGCTCAACTTCTATAACACTAAGCTTCACTTCTATTAAAACTACGCTTCACTTCTATTAAAATATGCTTCACTACTATTGAAAAATGTTAACTTCTAAACGAATTACTCTCAACTTCTATAGCATTACGCTTCAACCTGTATAAACTACGCTTCACTTCTATTGAAAAATACTAACTTCTAAAAGAACTACGTTCAAATTCATATGCCTTACGTTCAACTTCGTATGAACTACATTCAACTTCGTATGGCTTACGTTCTACTTCGTATGACTTACGTTCAACTTTATATGCCTTACGTTCAACTTTATATGCCTTACGCTCAACTTCTAAAACTTTACGTTCAACTTCTAAAACTTTACGTTCAACTTCTTTTGAAAAGCTAATTTTCTTCAGGAATAACGATTTTTTCTGCTCCTAGTTACCTACTCTTCAATCAAAATCTTCTCTACCGCTACTAAATCATCAATTTCTACACTCATCGGTAATAAGCCAATTTGTACAATTGCCCTCTTTCCACGAATTTCTTTTACTTCCCCTACCTGATAGTTTTTCTTCGATTTAACCAATACCCCTATTTCAATCGGCTTTTTTGTTTCGCGATAGCGGGTATCCACCCTTTTTGCCATTTTGTTTACCACAATCTGTTCAGGGCCTTTGAATAACAAGGTTTGTAAATTCTTAATGACCGTATTCTTGTCTTCCGATTTCTTCCAATCCAATACAATATGTTTCAATTTGCGTTCCATATCTTTCAAGTACTGCAATTTCTTTTCTGTTACCTGATTCTGATATTTCAACGTCTCCACCTGTTGCTTATGACGTTCCTTATCCATCACCTCTTGCATTTCTTTCTTCAACCGTTCGTTTTCCCTAATTAGTTTATGCAATTCCTTCTTGTCAATATCTAATTGCTGCAAGTCCTGTTCAGTACGATTGAGTAGTTTATCGAGTTTAAAATGATCTTCATCCACCAAATCCCTTGCACGACTAATTAAGTTTTTAGGTAATCCAATTCTCTCTGCAATGGCAAAAGTATAACTGCTTCCGGGCTTACCTACAATCAATTTATAAAGCGGCAATAGATGCACTTCGTCAAATTGCATGGCTCCGTTAATAATACCCTGCGTCCGGTTTGCCATTACTTTCAAGTTGAGATAATGGGTAGTTACAATTCCAAAAGCATGTCTTCGTCCAAGTTCTTCCATGATGACTTCTGCAAAAGCGCCACCCAAATTCGGGTCACTCCCACTACCTAATTCATCGATAAAGAATAATGTTTTTCCATTCGCTACTTCAATGAAATGCTTCATGTGTTGAAGATGTGAGGAATAGGTACTCAATTCAAATTCGATGCTTTGAGTATCTCCAATATGAATAAACAATTGTTTAAAGATACCCATTCTCGAAGTCGGATGCACAGGGACTAATAAGCCACTCTGTAGCATTACTTGATTGAGTCCTATCGTTTTCATGGTCACAGTCTTTCCCCCTGCATTCGGTCCGCTTATGACCAATATCCTATTCTTATCATCTAGGGTAATTGTGACTGGAATGGTCTTCTTTCCACTTGCCTTGTTATAAAGAAAGAGAAGTGGATGGTAGGCATCCTTCAATTCAAGGTGTGCTTTATCCATCAATTCGGGCAGTTGCCCGTTCATATCAAGGGCGAGCTTCGCTTTTGCCTTAATAAAATCATATTCTCCAATCACTTCCAAATACCCTTGTAACAAGGAAGAATAAACGGAGAGTTTAGCTGTCAATGCCCTCAGGATTCGTTGTACTTCCCTAATTTCCTCATTTTCCAAAGAGAAAACTTCATTGTTTAAGGGAATTGTCTCTTCGGGTTCGATGAAAGCTGTTTTTCTACTATCGCTTTCACCGTGCAATATTCCCTTTACATGTCGTTTATGTTCTGCAAAAACGGCAACTACCCGTCTTCCATTGCTAAAACCCTCGTCTATTTCTGCCGAATAACCTGCTTTATTCAATTTGGCTACCACCTTTTCGAACATCCTACGCAAGTCGTTTCTGCGTTTATATAGAGACATTCTTATTTTAGCCAAATCCTCACTTGCATTATCTTTTACATTACCTGTTTCGTCAAGAATTTCATCTATCAGTTCTGCGATGACTTTTTCGTAATAGGTATTTTCAATCACCTTCGCTAAGGCAGGATAGGCATTACGCCTTTCTACATCGAACCACCTAAAAATAGAGCTCGTATTTTCTGTTAATCTACGAATATGAACCCATTGTTCGCCCACTAATAAAGCGCCCGGAATGCCTAAAAGTTTGAGGTCTTTTTGTATGTTTAGGGTGAAGTCAGTAGGAAAATACATACCCTGTTGTTGCAGTA
>CANCPA010000190.1 GCA_947379895.1 Chitinophagaceae bacterium
AATGCTTAATTTGAACATCAAAGAGAGCATCAAAAAACAAACAAAATAAACAGAAATCTTCTTCATAACATTTTAATTATTCCAGGGAGGCAATGTGGTTGCATAAAAAATTTAGCAGTGAGACGACACGCCGTGAGGCAGACTGCCGAGTTTCGTGTCTCCAAGAAACTCTTTAAACGAAAAACTTTTAAGCACCCAGCAAAGTCGATTATTAATCAAACGAAAAATTAATAATTGCCCTCGTCAACAAAAGTAACCGCTCATAACCTTACTTGTAGCTTTATGCATTAATTGTATAACTAATTGACATTTTCCTGATTATTTATTCCTAAGTATCAAAAAATTGAGCTGATCTTCGTCAACCAACCAATTTTATGCAGAAGGATTGGTTCCATAAACAAGCGACAAGTGCTCGAATCTTTAACACATAGGTTTTGCATAAAAAAGTAGTTTCCTATTATCTTCTTAGGTAAATTGCGGCACTTATGGTTACTAGAAAGCAAAGTAAAGAATATGAACGCCTACATAATGTTCTATTAGATACTTATCATGTAAAAGAAAAGGGTAGGGAGGCAATCTTAATTTATTTTGAGGGGCTTGCAGAGTTTAATCAGGAATTATTTGCACATACAGAAATTGTATTTGATGAACAGAACCGCTATCACGCTTCAATTGATCAGCAACAATTTCTTGAATCTTTACTAATTGATTACAGGGTAGTTTCTAATAAAACAAAAACTTTTGATGAAAAAACGAGGATTATTTATGAGGAAGTAAATAATTGCATGGATGAAATGATGAAAGTACAACTCGAATTAAGAAGTGAGGATACCGATAAGAAAACTTCAGAAATTATTCTAGTAAGAATGAATGAGAGAATTGAAGAAATTAAAAGTGCAATTACACAAAACATTTTGGAAATGAGCGAAATAATTAATGGACTTGATGCTTGTAAACTAAGGTATAATAGTAGAAAGAACTAGTAGTTGTAAGTTATGGTTTACGGTTTAAGGTGTAAGGTTTAAGGCATAAGGTATAAGGTATAAGGTTTAGGGTATAGGGTTTAAGGTTTAGGGCTTAAGGTTTAGGGTTTAAGGTTTAGGGCTTAGGGTTTAGGGCTTAGGGTATATGGTATATGGTTTAGGGTATAGGGTATAGGAAAGAAAATAAAATATTTTAATTTGAACAAAGTAATTATCACGGCAAAGTCACATCCTTGTTTGGAAGAAACACTAACTGCCAAAGGATTTGAAGTATTAAATATTCCTACTATCAAGTATGAGGAATTAGCTGAAATTATAAATGATGCAACGGGCTTAATAGTGAGTACAAGATTAACAATAGATGCCAAATTAATAGAAAAGGGAAAGGGTCTAAAATGGATTGGCAGATTAGGTAGTGGTATGGAACTAATTGATGTTCCTTTTGCCGAATCAATGGGTATCAGATGTATCAGCAGTCCGGAGGGGAATAGCAATGCAGTAGCGGAACATAACCTTGGACTTCTTTTGAATCTCATGAATCATATTAACAAAAGCAATTTAGAGATAAAAGAAGGGGGGTGGCATCGAGAGATCAACCGTGCAGACGAACTCACAGGCAAAACCGTGGGTGTTATTGGATTTGGGAACACAGGGAGTGCTTTTACAAAATTGCTCAGTGCGTTTGATGTAAAAGTATTGGCAAATGATACCATAAAATCAGGCTTTTCGAATTACTATATCACTGAATCAGACAAAGCGAGGATAGTAAAAGAAGCGGATGTAATAAGTCTACATATTCCCTTGACAAAGAGTAATTATCATTTCGCCAACGACACATTTTTTAATTCATTAGAAAAGAAGCCCTATTTCCTCTCAGTTTGCCGAGGTAAAGTAACGGACACGTCTGCTTTGATAAGAGCATTAAAAAATGGAAAAATTAAAGCTGCAGGAATTGATGTTTTAGAAAACGAAAAATTAGCAACCTATACAAATGAGGAACAAGACCAATTAAACTGGCTTTTAGCACAACCAAATGTTATTATTACCCCACATATTGCAGGTTATAGTCACGAGGCATTTTATAAGATGTCGAAAGTGATTTTGGATAAACTGGGCTTTTAGAAGAGTCTATTATAATATGATAACAAATAGTAGTACCTCAATATTGCTTCAAACTCTGTTAAGAGTATAGTTGTAATTATGCCTATCAACCAAATTTTTGTGAATAATTGAATAAAATCTGTATAAAAACTTGTCTTTTTTGTATTTCTGAATTTCAGAACGTGCCTATTGTGTAATCTAGGTTTAAACAAAAAATAAAATTTTACTACACAGGCAAAATAGACACATAGTATTTGACTGTAATTTATAAAATAAACAATAGAAAAAGTGTTTCTTTTTTACTCTCGAGTCTATTTGTACTTAATGTAAAACGCCGTTGTCTTGTGTACCTATATTTTAAACCATTTTAAGTAATTTTTTTTAACGTAAGTAAGTTGATTTTTTAAGTAAATCAGAAGCCTATTTAGACAATGATTCTTGTAAAGACACAAAATCAATTCAAAACCATTTAAGTTACTAACGATTCTAAATTAAACTATTGATGAACCTTCAACAATGCAAATGCGCTAATTTCACTTAACTGTCCCTTCAAAGCCTTCTATCACTACTCATATAATTTTATAAGAAGAATAACAAGATTCCCTTAATCTATCTACAAGTCCGACGTTTTACAATAATTTTTGTTCAAAAAGTTATAAAAAATTGACGAAGAACACAATAAATTGATACCCTAATACGTTTTAGATAGAATCAATTTTAAAATAGTACCCATTCAAGATGTTCAATCTAATTCTCATCCCCCTTTTAAGGGATTTATAAATCTATTAAACAACTACACTTTTGTATTGGATTAGATACTAATCTAACAAAGAATAAAACAGACAAAATGAAAAATATTTTTATTACACTATTTGCAAGTTTGTTGATTTCAAACTACTCTTTTGCACAGAGTCCTACGGCTCCTGCTTTGGGATTTAATGCATTCTTTCAACAAGGAGCAACCCTCACTACAAATGAATCTGATGGACCAATTGCAATCGGTGGAAACCTTACTGTTAATGGTAATTATCAAGTAAATATACATTCTGTGGGTACTTTTACAGTTAGTAACACACCTATTGGATTATTTGTTGGAGGTCAAGTTCTATTGTCTTCAGGTTCTTTACAAATTAATAGTGGTCGTTATGTGAAGATTGGCAACTGTGCAGCTTCAAATATCAAGACATGGTATCGTGATAATAACAATGCAGCATCTAATATCAGAATTACAGGTAGCGCCGCATCTTATTCTTCTACTCCCAATATTAATATCAACTTAAATGCATTTGGTTGTGGAACTGAAGTATCTGCTACAAACAATCCTGTGTGCGATGACAATACCGCTAGTGAATTAAATTTCTCTTCTGCTTTTAATACGATGCAAGCAACTGCAACAAGCATGGCTGCCTGCAGTACTTCTGGGAATATCCTTTCTAATCCTAATCAAAATGTATTTGGCGCCACTATTAGTAGTGTATTGACAAGTGGACAAATTAAAATTACTTTGGCAAGTGGCACTAATGTGTTAAATGTTTCTGGAGCTGATTTGAATAGTGTAACAAATGGCATCACATTTACAAATAGCCCCGACGCAAGTCATGTGCTAGTAATAAATGTAAATGCAGCAGGTAGCTACACTTGGAATGTTTGGAATCAAGGCGGTGTGAGTGGAAATAACGCACCATTTATCATTTACAATTTTTATAATACAACTTCTTTAAATATTGCAGGTAACAACACAATAGAGGGAACAGTTTTCGCTCCAAATGCAGCAATCACAAAGACTGTAAATCAATCAAATATTGAAGGTCAAGTGATTGGACAATCTTTTGTTCAAAATGGTGGCGAATTACATTATTATCCTTTTACACCTTCAATTACAGGTTGTGCAGTTGCCTCTTCTTGTTCAGGCTTTACAACTTATACTCAAGGCGGTTGGGGAGCAGAACCAAAAGGAAATAATCCTGGCACAATTCTTCAAAATAACTTCTCTGCAGTTTATCCTTCAGGTGTAACTATTGGATGCAAAACTGGTTATACTTATAAGTTTACAACTGCAAGTGCTATCACTACTTTCTTACCACAAGGTGGAACTCCTGCTTCAATAAGTGCATCAGCAGTTAATCCTACAAGTTCAAATACTGTATTATCGGGTCAGGTATTAGCCGCACAATTAAATGTTGATTTCGATAGATTCAATCCTTCAGGTTATAAAACAAACAGTTCATTACTTAGCGGTTTAATTTTCAATACAGGAGAGTTTAAAGGAAAGACAGTTCAGTTTGTATTAGACGAAGCAAATAAGCTATTAGGCGGATGTGCAAGTAATTATACTGCTGCTGATTTGAATGAAACCTTGACACTATTAAATCAAAATTATGATAATGGCGGAGGAACAAATGTTGGAAATCTTAATTGTGGTAATGCTGCAACATCTGTAGCTGCAATAGTTGGTAATAATTCAGTTTGCGTAGGAGGTTCTGTTACATTGACTGATGCGACAGCAGGTGGTTCTTGGTCATCTTCAGACAATACAGTAGCAACAGTTTCATCAGGTGGTGTTGTTTCAAGTGTAAAAGCAGGAACTGTTACCATTACTTATAGCGTTTCTAGCTATAGTCCTAGCGCAACTTTGTCTTTCACGGTTAAAGCTGCTACTACTTCTACTACAAACGCTAGTATCTGTGCAGGAAGTTCTTACACTTTCAATGGCACGAGCTATTCAAACACAGGTTCTTATACAGCATATCTAACAAATGCGGCAGGTTGTGATAGTGCAGCTACTTTAGTATTAACAATAAAACAACCTTCTACTTCTACTACAAACGCTAGTATCTGTGCAGGAAGTTCTTACACTTTCAATGGCACGAGCTATTCTAATGCAGGTACTTATACCGCACATCTAACAAATGCGGCTGGTTGCGATAGTGCAGCTACTTTAGTATTGACAGTAAAACAACCAACTACTTCTACTACAAACGCTAGTATTTGTGCAGGAAGTTCTTACACTTTCAATGGCACTAGCTATTCTAATGCAGGTTCTTATACAGCACATGTTACAAATGCGGCAGGTTGCGATAGTGCAGCTACATTGGTATTGACAGTAAAACAACCTACTACTTCTACTACAAACGCTAGTATCTGTGCAGGAAGTTCTTACACTTTCAATGGCACGAGCTATTCTCATGCAGGTACTTATACCGCACATCTAACAAATGCAGCAGGTTGCGACAGTGCAGCTACTTTAGTATTAACTATAAAACAACCTTCTACTTCTACTACAAACGCTAATATCTGTGCAGGAAGTTCTTACACTTTCAACGGAACAAGCTATTCAAACGCAGGTTCATTTACTGCACATCTAACAAATGCAGCAGGTTGCGATAGTGCTGCAACATTACTATTGACAGTAACTCCTTTACCAGAAATCACATCAATATTTGGGAACACTAATCTTTGTGTAGGCACTTCAATTGTTCTTACAGATACTACAATTGGCGGTGTTTGGGCATCATCTGATACTGGCATAGCTACAATTGATAATAACGGAAATGTGTCAGCTATCGCCAATGGTAATACAGTAATCACTTACACTGTTACTGCTACTTGTTCAGCTTTTGTTACTTACCCAATTGAGGTTAAATGTGATACGTCAGGTTCTGTAAGTTCGGGTGGTACGGGTGGTTTGGAAAGCAAAAGTCTAGGAGCAGCAATTGGAACAAGAAACTATAATATTTACAAGAATAGCCAAAATGGTGCTGTTGTATATACTGAATCACAGAAGATAATCGCTCCTAAGAAAGGATCAATCAGCACTTTTGGAGTTAATAATTTTACTTCATTAGCAGCCTTGATGCCATCTAGTGCAAATAAAGCCTACACTGCCTATGACCAATCTGCAGCTGTTGCAGACCTTACATCAATCACAAATGCAATCGATGTTCGTGCAATTGATTTTACTTTGAACAATTCTCCAAAGGCAGTTGCCTTCGCCACAAAAACGGCAGGTGCTATTTACAGCCATACTAAAACAATCTGCGACAGATTGAAGGGCGCACAGTTATTAGAGGTGAAGAAGGTAACTATCTCAAATATCTCTTTCATTCAATATAAAATACAACAAGCGAATGGTGATTTAGAATATGCTATCAGTTTCTCAGCAGGTCAAAAAGCAGGAAGGGATGCATTTTCAATACAAAGCAATTGGTTGATGACTGATTATGTAAACGAAGACACTATGTACAATTATCAATTGTGGGCTGCTAACCAATCAGATGTTACTACAATGGTTGCTGATGTGTTAGTTAAGTTGAAAGGAAGTAAATCTTTGATAGAATTAAATAGTAACGACTTACCTAGTGCCTATGTAGCTGCTGCAAACAGACAAGGGTCTATGCTAAATATTACTATCAATAATAGAACAGCAAATACAACAGGATACTTTGAGTTGAAACAAACTGCTGCTGAAAATAGTACTTCTCAAATGACTGACATCGTTCCATTTACTATACATGCAAACGGCAAAACGACAATATCAATACCTGTCAATGATAATTATGATGCCAACATATCTTTGGTATTCAATAACAGTACTACAGACGCATTGTATATGGCGGATGGTATTTGGGGTACAAGTGGTGATAATAGAACAACTGTTACAAAAATGAATGTTGTTAATAATAGTAGCAAACAATATGCATCAACTGAATATCCTTTATTGAGAGATGTTAATGTAAATGTGACTACACCAAGTTATGTATCTATCTACAAATATCTAAAGGGTGGTGCTGCTTCTGTTGATTTGAGTGTCTATAAATCATTCCATTTTACTGCATTAACAAATGCTAACGGCATGAATTTAAAAGTGACAATTACAAAGCAAAGCGTTGGTAATTGGAATAGTCAATACAGCTACACGATCAATAATTTCCAAAATGGGCAGACTTATTCAATAGCAATGAGTGACTTCAAATCTACTGACGGTACACTTCCTACAGCAATAGATGCGTCTGATATTACTTCAGTAATTTATAATATAGAAAATACTTCAGGTCAAACATTGAATTTCAATGCAGGTATTAGCAATGCAGCATTCAGTACAGAAGATATAGCTTTGGAAAGAGCTTTAGAAGTTAAGACTTTGAGTGTAAGTCCTAATCCTAGCAACGGTAATTTCAAGGTAAGTTTTGTTACACCTTCTAACATACAATTGAGATTAGCGGTAACAGATATCACTGGAAGAATTGTTAGTAGTCAAATAGTCAATGCTGTTATTGGAACTAACGAAATTGCTGTAAGTTTAGGTTCTGCGATTAATGGTAGCATATATTTTGTTTCCTTACAAGGTGCTGATTCTAAATATACTACACAAAAGATGATAATAAAGAAATAAGAAAAGGGGTTTTCTTACTTTAGGGCCGTCAGAGTTATCTGATGGCCTTTTTTATGTGTGGAAAATTAAAAAATGGCAAAATAATGGATCTTACTCTGTTTTCCTTCAAATAAGGCTTCCGAAGGAAACCAAGGTTCCTAAAGTTTTAAATACAAATACACCTAGTTTAAATAATTGTAAATACCAACAATCTATTTGATTTGCAAAAATTGTCGTGATAAAAGCACCTGAAAGGTAGATTACACAGGTGGATTCAAATTGATTTGCCATCATTTCTGAAAAAAACATTTCCGCTGTACTTGGGATAGAATGATTACTAATTTAGTGTATTCTGACTAAAAAAATTGTAAGTGATTGTACTTAAAGTATAATTCAATTAAAGTACGATAACTGTATAATTGCTTTTAGTTTTGATTGTTTAATCCGATACTAAACTGTTAATCAATAGTATCATTAATTGTAAGGACTACTTAATATTGCCTTTAATTATTTTATTGGCCTTCATCCAAACAAAAACCTGACTAAACCAATCTATTGGTTCTGCTGCATTATGAAGTCCAAATCCATGACCACCTTTTTGTACAAGGAGTATTTCGGAAGGAACTTTATTTTTTTGAAGAGCTAAGAAGAATTGAATACTATTTTCAACCTTAACCGATTTATCATCTGTTGCATGGATTAAAAAAGTAGGAGGAGTTGCAGCGGTTACTTGAAGTTCGTTACTATAAAGAATTTTCTTTTCCTCTGAAGCATTTTTACCAAGCATATTTTCTCTAGATCCTTTGTGAGCTAACGAATCTGAAAAGCTTATCACAGGATAACCAAGAACCATAAAGTTAGGCCGAAGGTTAGTGTTTTCTTTGTTTGGAATTAATGGAACAGAATAGTGTGTTCCTAAAGAAGAAGCTAAGTGCCCACCTGCCGAAAAACCCATAATTCCAACATTATCAGGGTTTATTTTGAACTCATCCGCTCTATCTCTTATTAACTTAATAGCTTGTTGTGCATCCATCAATGCCACAGTTTCTGTATTTTCTACACAACTTGCATCTTTTGGAAGCCTATATTTTAGTACAAATGCAGTCACTCCTCTTTTATTATATTCCTGAGCAACCAAGTATCCTTCATGATCAACGGCAAGGCGAGCATAGCCTCCACCGGGGCAAATAATAACACAGGTATTTGCACTATCTCTTTTTTCAGGTAAGTAAGCTAATAAAACAGGATTAATAACACCTTCAATCCTTCCGGGTGCGACCAAAGATTCTTTTACATTACAAGGCTTAGAATTAGGAATATCCCCTTTATATAACGGAATTACAGTTTGTGAATTAGCCATGAAAACAACAATTAACATTAAAAAAGTCAGAGAAAAACGCATATTAATATTCATTGGAAGCTAGTATAAAATCAATTTTAAATGTCTAACCTTTTTACGATTCCAAACATTATAAACTTACAAAAGTGTTGCAATAATAAGAATTATTTGGTCATAATAAATGGAGATTGAAAAAACGATTGCGACTAAATTATTTAATTGTACTCTTTTAAAAAATTAGATTTTTTAAAATGAGCTAGAGAAATAATAAAAAGTATAACAAAAAACGGCCTGACTTCTTTCAAAATCAGGCCGTTCAATTTGCTAATTATTTGTATTCAATTATCTAAAACCAACTACCAATAAACTCATCATTTATTGTTTTAACTCCTTTCAATCTTTTGGCACGTCCTACATGCTTAATCTTTTGTATGATTAAAGTTATTCCCATGAGTAATAAGAAGATGATGGTAACAGGCGGAATTCCCATCATGCTAATCCATCTTCCTCCATACATTTTCCTCATCGGACGACGTAACCTTTCTGCAATCAAATACATACTAGGTACAATAATCAATGTCATAAAGAAGGCAAATGCCAAACCAAATATAATTGTCCAACTTAGTGGTTTCCAGAATGCTACGTTATCTCCTCCAAA
>CANCPA010000191.1 GCA_947379895.1 Chitinophagaceae bacterium
GGCAGACCATCCCGAAAACTATGATTATGTTAGTTTACTTCAAATTGATAGAAAAAACAGGTTTGCAGCATTAAAGGAGTTTTTGGAACATACTAAGCAGGCGACAAATAAAGGTTTGTTTGTTGTTCTTGATGTATCGACCGACTGTATTGAAGATTTCAATAAGACCGATAAGAGCATGGAACTTATAGACCTTATGAACATTGCAGTAAATGAACACGATATAACTTTTTTATGCCTGATACATGAAAACCCAAAGAGCGACAAAGCAAGGGGGCATTTTGGAACGGAACTAATGAACAAAGCAAGTACAGTAATGCAGGTCGGATTTGAAAAGGATGCAAACCAAAACGACACCGATATAATAAGGGTAAAGTATTTGAAATGTAGGAGTACAGCAAGGCACACCCCTTTTTATATTAAGTTTAGTCAAGAAGTGAAAGGCTTGATTTTAGCGGATGCAAGCGAAGTTTCGGGAGTTATAAACAACAGGAAACACAAAGCAAGTAACGAAGATATTAAGGAGTTTATAGAAATGTATTTGACTGATGGAACGGAACTAACAAGGACTGATTTATTAGACAAATTATGTAAAGACTTTAAAGCTAGTGTGAGAACCATTGAAAGCCGTATTACTGAAATATTAAAGAACAATGAACAGTTTTATAATAAAGAGGGCGAAGAGTGTAATTTATCTAAGGAAACAAGAGAAAAAACGGTTTACTACAAGTTCGTTCCCCTTGACATTTTTTAATAATTAAGGTTTGCAAGTTTGCAAAATACGTTTGCAAAGTATGTTTTCAAACATCTTTCACGTTTGCAAGTTTGCAAACCCTTATACAAGCCTTTGCAATTTTCAAACATCTTTTACAATGGATTACAATAATGATTTACAGGAAGAAACAAGCGAATTAAAGTTTAGCAAGAAAAGAACAAAGGCGAAGTTTTGCCCTTGTGGCGAAAAAAATAGAACCCACTTTGTACCTTATGAAGGATATACAGACAAAGGATATTGCCACAAATGCGAAAAGACATTTTTACCTGATTTACCACCCCTTGAAAAAATTTATTATTATGTACAATGCAATGAACTTAAAGAGTATAACGAAAAGTCTTATCGTGCTGAAATCGAAAGCAGTATCTATTTCATTCCTAAAAGTCAAGTTTTGGGAGTTACTGAAAATGGTTGCTATGTTAGTGAGTATATTTTGACACGGGAAGATAATAAACTCCCATACGATAAAGGCAAAATTAAAATACTAAATGAAGGTATGCCCTTAAAAACGTTACAAAGGGCTGAAAATTCGATTTTGCCAATTAGTAAGCCTATTTCATTCACCGACCCTGAAACGATGAAAAAAAGCCTTACAGGTTATGAAACAAACCACTTTATAACGTTTCTGATTCAATTGTTTGGCGAAGAGATAACAAGCGGATTAATAAGCAAGTATTTTATAGGAACTTCAAAGCGTTGGAAGGGGGCAACTATCTTTTGGCAGATAGACAGCAAGGGGAAAATAAGAACGGGTAAAATAATGTTATACGACCCCAAAACAGGCGAAAGAGTGAAAGAGCCTAACAATCTTATTGATTGGGTTCATAAGGCACTAAAAGACCCTGATTACAACTTAAAGCAATGTTTGTTTGGGGAACACCTTTTGAAGGACAAGACCAAACCCATTGCAATAGTGGAAAGTGAAAAGACGGCTATTATTGCAAGTGTTTATTTACCGCAATATAATTGGTTAGCAACAGGGGGTAAAGGTGAATTAAGAGCCGAAAAATGTAATGTATTGAAGGGGCGAAATGTTTCTTTATATCCCGACCTTTCAAAACCTGAAGACAAACCAACAGCCTTTGAAATGTGGAACGATAAAGCAAAGGAACTTTCACACATTACAAATTTTATTGTTTCTGATTATTTGGAAACTAAAGCAAATGAAGTTGCACGAAAAAAAGGTTGTGATTTAGCCGACTTCTTAACAGACGAAAAATACAAACACATTACAGAAATAAAACAGGAAAATAAATTTGCCCCTATCACTACGCACGTGAAAAAAAAAGCCTATCCCCCTATCACTACACACGTGGAAAACAAAGACTTCTGCACTATCTGTTCGCACGTACAGGAAGAAGATTTTTCCTTTGTCAATACGCACGTATTAAGATTTCAGCAACAGGCAAAGGCAGCCTATAAAAAATACTTTATGGGAAAGCGAACCCCCGAAACTGAAAAAAGCTATTATGTAAGTTGGTATAATGATATGAAATCAATACTTAAAGATTTCGGGATTACAGAACAACAGTTTTTTACTTTCATAAAATAGGGCAAAAGTTCGCTTTATAAGTTCACTTGTACCTTATTTGTACCTTGAAAAGTTTGTACCTCTTGAAATCGTTATGTAGTATGAGTTTTAGAAAATAGTTACTTTCTGTATAGGAAAGTAACTATTTTATGACAAAACGTGATACACTAGCCAACTCATTGAATAGGCCAAAGTTGTCATATATAAAAACTGAATTATTGGCCACTTCCAACTTTTAGTTTCTCTTTTTACAACTGCTAAAGTACTCATGCATTGCATGGCTAATACATAAAAAACCATTAGTGACATTGCAGCAGCTAATGTATACACCTTAGTTCCGTCGGAATGTTTTGCTGATTGTAATTTTTCTCTTAATGATAAGTTATCTTCCTCTTCTACACTATATAAAGTAGCCATTGTGCCTACAAATACTTCTCTTGCTGCGAATGAAGTAATTAAAGCTACACCTATTTTCCAGTCGTAGCCTAATGGTTTTATAGCGGGTTCTATTGCTTTGCCTAATAGACCTGCATAGGAATTTTGTAATTTTTGTGTCGATAATTCTTTATTAAGTCGTTCCTTTTGTTCAGGATGTTGTTGGATCGTTAATGCAAAATCTTCTTTTAATTTTTCTATTCTATTATTTGGTCCGTACGAACTTAAAAACCATAGTAATAAGCTGATAATCATGATTATTTTACCAGCATCCTGAACAAATATTTTTGCTTTTTCTACCATTGTAATGCCCGCATTTTTCCAACGAGGTGTTCGGTAAACAGGTAATTCCAGAATAAAAAAGCTCTTTTCTTTAATATGGATGAACCATTTTGCAACAAAGCTCACTATCAATGCCATTACAGTACCCAATAAATAAAGTCCCATCATTACTAAACCCTGTAAACTGAGGAATCCAAAGTAATATTTATTGTCTATTACCAATGATATTAATATTGTGTAAACAGGCAATCTTGCACTGCAACTCATTAAGGGAGTTATTAGTATAGTGAGTAGCCGTTCTTTTTTGTTTTCAATATTTCTTGTACTCATTATGGCAGGTACAGCACATGCAAAACCACTTATCATTGGCATCACACTTTTACCGTTTAATCCCACCTTTCTCATTAGCTTATCAGTCAAAAAGCTAATTCTAGCCATATAGCCTGTATCTTCTAAAAGGGTAATCAATCCAAATAAGATCATAATTTGTGGAATAAACACCATTATACCACTTAGTCCGGCTAATAATCCATTTACTAATAAATCGCTCCACCATGCATTTGGCAATTGTGCGTTACAGTAAGCCGACAGTTGTTGGAAAATCCATTCTATACTATCCATCGGAAATTGAGCGAGCCAGAAAATACTTTGGAATAGTAAAAATAAAACAGTTATCAAAATTAGATAGCCCCATTTCCGATGCAGCAAAACATTATCTAGTTTCTCGGTAAATAATTTTTTCTGAAGTGGATCTGGTTCAAGTACATTTTGTTTCATCGTAGATTTAATACGATGGTAGCGCTGCATTATTTCTTCTGCCTGCGTTTTTGTCGGATTAAATTGATTATCTATTTCTATTTTTTCAATCGCATCCTGATGAATATTTGATAAAGGGAAGTTTTCGTGATTAATTAGGTAATGAATTGCCGCATAATCACTTAGATGTGGAAATAATTTTTGAACTTCTTCAATTGCAGTAGGTGCAAGTGCAGAGGTATTAATAAAATTTCGCTGAAAACCTTTATTTGTCGATTTGGCTGCTTGTGTTAATAGTTTCTTTAAATCATTTAGACCTTTATTTTTTCTTGGATTAACAAATACAACAGGAACACCTAAGTCGGTAGCTAATCCATTTGCATCAATTTTAATTCCCTTTTTTTCCGCGAGGTCATTCATTGTAAGTGCTAGTACTACAGGAATCTTAAGGTCAAGTATCTGACTACAAAAAAGAAGATTTCGTTTCAAATTACTAGCATCAGCAACAAGCAATACTAAATCTGGTTTTACTTCTTCATCATCAGCATTCATTAATACCTTATAGGCAACCCATTCATCTGCTCTTCTTGGATAAAGACTATAGGTTCCGGGCAAGTCAATCAATTCTGCTTTGATATTATCTTCAAGGTCAAGAAAGCCTGTTTTTTTATCTACAGTTACTCCAGGGAAATTACCTACTTGTTGGTGCAATCCTGTTAAAGCATTAAAAAGTGACGTTTTGCCACTATTGGGATTACCTACTAATGCTATATGTAAGGGAGAGTCTTTCAATAAGTGGCAAATGTAAATCCCTATATATTGTAAAAGTTACGATATGAGTAATTGGAAGTATCATAATCAGGAATAAAACGTTCTATTTTGGTTGCTACAAAGGACAATCTAACTTTTATTACACGTAGAAAAAACTTTGAATGAAATGCTTTTAAAGAAATAAATGAATCTTTATGAATATTAACCAAGTATTCTTTTATTTCAATTGGAATAGCTTTGTATTCATTAAAGTATAAACTTCTGTGTAGTAAAAAAATAAACTAAAAGAAATTGAGACACAAATTAGGTTGGTATTTAATTTATCGTACTTTACACCCTCAAATATAGAATACGCATGTATTATTGTCGGCCTTCAAACACACAATGCAATTGCTTCACGCATGCACGCATTGTTGACGCCGAAAAACATGCAGTTATTTGTTCTCACCTCATCTCATTATCAAAGGGAACAGTTTACCCCGTTCAATCTTCTTTCAAACCTCCTGTTTAGTTTTAAATTATTGACAATTTTACGGACGCTTTTGAATAATTTATATACATCAAAAGCACATAATCAGCAATTAATAAGGCATTGTAATACATTAAGACAACTTAATGATGCGCTTGTGCCATACTACTATCGGAATTGACAATAATGCGAGCAGTATTCGTAATACTGCTCGCATTAATTGAGAAATTGAGATAAGTATTAATGATACTGCGAGCAATTATTACAACACTACTCTCCTTTTTAAAAAATAGAGATAAGTATTGGCAAAAACGCTCGCAGTAATGAAAACATCGCTCGCAGTATTTGCAATAACGATCGCAGTTTTATTAATACCTCTATCTTTTTGATTATTACTGTAAATAATACAAGGGTTTGATAAAGAATAGAATTAGTTAAATTAAAGTATTAAACAAAAAATTAGTTAAAATGAAAATGATAAAAATAAGTTTTACAAAAATTAGAGGCATCCATGTTAATGACCTTTTAAAAGTACTCAATTTGATGAGTGCAGCCATTTTTGGAAATCCAACTACTTTTAAAGGAGTGCTACCTAAAACGGCAGTGCAATTGAAAACACTCGCCGACACCTTTCTTGATGCACAATTGGCCTATCTTACAGGTGGCTTAAATCAAAAAGCTGCATATTTGGCTGCATGGGCTGCAATTACTGATGTTTTATTGGAATTTGCCGAATATGTGAATATTCTCGCAAAAGGAGATTTAGAAATATTGCACCTGAGTACGCTTCCTACTACCGAGGATTTAGTTGATTACCTAGCAGAAATTGTCGCAGGTCAGATGGCAACAGGTATTACTGGTACACAAGGTTATCGTGGACAATTATTAATTGAATGTGATTATTTTGCAAAAGATGCAGATTATGTCATGATTTTGAGTGAGGATACTCCATTATCTTCAAATGTTATTATTGACCATTCAGGTGTACTAACAATTCCTGGAAGCAACGTTAATACTATTACAATTACAATTGATGGGGCAAGAAAAAAATCGATTGTAGGATTGACACCCGGAAAGCTTTATTTTATTTATTATGCCTTAAAATATGGTAAATATGTAGGGTTGCTAAGTACAGGAGTAGAAGCTAGTTGCGGGCATTAAAAGGTTGAATCAGCGTATGTGTAAAAAATAGCGTTTTTATTTTGTAAGAATAATGAAGGCTTCGCATCAAGCGAAGCCTTCATTGCATTTGGAATATTAGATACAAAATATCTAACTCACCTTACGAATAGATTGAATCAAATGTTTTTTTGTTTTTTTTATTTCTATTGCCACAAAGAAACTAAGTCGCAAAGGCACTAAGTTCTTTAAAGCACTTCATAAGTATCAATACTTCATTTTTTCTTTGAGCTACTTTGAGTATTTGAGTCTTAGCGTTGAAGAATATAAATTAGACTTAATATCCTTTATTAATTGTTGCGTAAGGTGAGTAACTAACTCATTTTACGTAACATTTTCTACATAATTATTAAAAAGTAACTCAATAAATAAAGGCCTACATTGCAATAAATAATAAGATTATGAACGATGAAAATGAAGCTCCTAAATACCTTTTAAGAGCTGTCTTGCAAAAAAACTTTTTGACAACTGTTTATATTGTGGCTAAAGATTTTACAGATAATGGTCATTTACCTCCAATGAACGAAAGTTTTTTAAAGGGTAGTGATGCTTTGATGAAAAGAGCAGAGGATGAAGAAAATGAAACTTATTTTGAGATGGAATATGTTGAATGCTTGTATCTATTAGATATGTTTAGTCGTATTGAAGCAGTTTTCACACTCACGTTACCCACTTTTGAGGCTCGCTTATTGGAGATGACTGAAATTGAACGAGAGAATTATGAAATGTCAATAGCTCTCAAAGAAATGATGACACAAGTGAAGAATGAAATGACAGAGACATTCCCACAATTGGGTGAGATATTTGAAGAAGCTGAAAAGCTGCGTAAGAAAATGATTGACGATGCCAAAACAATGAATCTTGATAATGAGAATGTAATAAATGCCATCTCTATGAAAGAACCCTTTCATGGCAATTACATACTATTGATGTTTTCATTTTTCGAAGCCTTTATTACACTCGGAGAATCTAGTTTCAGCAAAAGGGTACGGGAAGCCGATTTTTATTGTATCAAGGATATAAAGGCAGTTCGTGAAAGGATGATAAATGCAATTGCCGAATCATTAGTACAGACAGATTATTTCCTTGAGTTCACCTTAGAAGACCTTTTTGTATTGTTTATGGTCAACCATATTTATCAAAAGATATACGCATCCGACGCAGGCGATGACGTTGAATATTTTATGGTAAACACTAAGTTTTCAGGTTTCACTGCTACTGTAAAAGAAATAAGAACCTTTACTTTACAATTATCCGCTAAACTTGAATTGCTTTTGGCAAAAATTGGGGAAGATGATTTCGACTTTGAAGATTTAATAGTACCTGTAAAAGAGTTTGAAGTAGGTTGAGTATAATTCTTGTAATTAATATGCTAAAGTGATGCACTTTTAAACAATTAAATCAACCGTTGTATAAATTCAATTCGTACATTTACACAACTTTTTTATGAAGAAATTTTTAGTAACCATATTAGCAATTTTATACTTAGGCACTTCAAGTGGTGTAGTGGTACAATTGCATTATTGTATGGACAAGTTTGTGGGCTATGATTTTCATGCTGACTCACACGATGCTTGTACTAAATGTGGTATGAAAAAGGCTAATAAAGGACATTGTTGTAAAGATGTTTCTAAGGTCATCAAGATTCAGGATGCCAATCAATTGGCTAAATCCAATATCAAGTTTCTTCAATCTCCAATAGCAACGACTAATTATGTTGGCTATTCTTATTATCAAACTGTTATTCCTTCAAATACAAAAGAATATTTAGTTATTTCACAACCTTATTATCGAGGTTCTGTTCCCATATATCTCCGAAACCGTGTATTCCGCATATAGAATTTCTTCCAAAAAGCATTGATTTACAAGGAAGTTGTAGGTATTAAGTTATAGGTTATGCGTAAGAAACTTAGTTTTATACAAAGCACATAGTGTCTTTTGTGTTTCTCATTGTGTTCCTTGTGGTAAGTCAATCTGCAATCTTCATTTACATTTCTTTATTAAAATTTTCAGTCGTTACTGTATTGGCTAAAATGCCTTACATGACACTACTGACAAGATTTGACAACTTTTCAAAAGTTGTCAAATCTAATCACGTCATTCACAATATTATTAATCACTCTAATCATTAATTAAAATGAAAAAAGTAATCTTAGTTGCAAGTACATTATTTTTTATTGCAACAGCATCAATCGGTCAAAACAAAATAGAATCAGTAAAATATACTTGTAGCATGCACAAGGAAGTAATGCTTGACAAGCCGGGTAAATGTCCTAAATGCGGAATGAATTTAGAACCCGTAAAGCAAGTGGCTACAAAGAAAATAATGCCGATGCACAAAAAAGATAGTGCGGCAGCAAAGAAAAAAATGCCTGGCATGGCGATGTAGTAAAAAGAGGTGGAAGGTATAAGGAGTAAGGTTTAGGGTGGGTAGCATGATATGAACTCAAACAACAAGAGAAATGCCCACTACCTTAAACCCTAAACCTTTTACCTATCTCTCCTTTAAAACATAGTTTATGATTCAAAAAATAATCGAGCTGTCCTTACGAAACAGACTTGCCGTCATCATAATCGTACTTGGATTATTTGTTTGGGGCATCTATGCCGTCAAGCAAAACCCAATTGACGCCATTCCTGATTTGTCTGAAAAACAAGTGATTGTTTTTACAGAATGGATGGGAAGAAGTCCGCAAGTAATTGAGGATCAGGTGACGTATCCTTTAGTTTCTAACTTACAGGGTATCCCTAAGATTAAGAATATCAGGGCATCATCTATGTTCGGGATGAGTTTCGTTTACATTGTTTTTGATGATGACATAGATATTTATTGGGCAAGAACGAGGGTACTAGAACGCCTAAACTATGCACAACGACTGTTGCCACAAGGTATCACACCTACTTTAGGGCCTGATGGAACGGGAGTGGGACATGTATTTTGGTACACATTGGAAGCAAAGAAGATGGATTTAGGCGAACAACGTGCCTTGCAGGATTGGTATATAAAATTTGCCTTACAAACAGTTCCCGGCGTAGCAGAAGTTGCCTCTTTTGGAGG
>CANCPA010000192.1 GCA_947379895.1 Chitinophagaceae bacterium
AATAACCTTAAATTGATTAGTCATTTAGCAAATGTGGGTGATGCAAAAACTTTGGCCATCCATCCTGCTTCCACTACTCATGAACAATTGAGTGCCGAAGAACAAGTGGCTGCAGGTGTCGCCCCTAACCTTGTCCGTATCAGTGTTGGTATCGAACATATCGAAGATATTAAAGCAGATATTGAACAAGCACTGAAAGCGTAATAAGTATTCAAGTTGCAGGTTACAGGTTACAAGTTACAAGTTTCAAGTACTTGAAACCTGCAACTTGTAACCTGTATTTCCTAATACTTTTTTTCACCCTCTAAATTAACTATGTCGAAGATTTTTAACCACCGAGAATCGTTTGAATTGGAATGTGGAAAGCGTTTATCGTCTTTTCATTTATCATATACCACTATTGGTACTTTAAATGAAGATAAGAGTAACGTAATCTGGATATTTCATGCCCTCACCGCCAATGATAATCCATTGGAATGGTGGCATGGGTTAGTAGGAGAACATTGTTTGTTTACTCCAAAGGATTATTTTATTGTTTGTGTGAATACGCCGGGTAGTTGTTATGGTAGCATCGGCCCTTTAGATACGAATGAAGAAACAGGCAAACCCTTCTATCATTCTTTTCCTTGGTTTACTCCTCGGGATATGATTAAGGCTTATCAGCATTTGAAGAAAGAATTGGGTATTGAAAAGATATTCATTGGACTAGGAGGTTCAATGGGTGGACAACAATTATTGGAATGGGCTATTGATGAGCCCAATTTATTCGAACATATTATTCCTATAGCTACTAATGCCCGTCATTCTGCATGGGGTATTGCCTTCAATGCGTCTCAAAGAATGTGTATTGAATACGATCCTACTTGGAAAGAAGAACATCCCGAAGCAGGATTGCAAGGCATGAAGACGGCAAGAAGTATTGCTCTAATTAGTTACCGTAATCATGACACTTACGATAATTTACAACAAGGAATTGCTGCAACAACGGAACATCTACCGCTTGATGAACAGATATTTAGGGCAGAAACTTATCAAAAATATCAGGGCGAGAAGTTGGCAAGACGCTTTAATGCCTTCAGTTATTTTGCACTAAGCAAAGGAATGGATAGTCACAATGTGGGTAGGGGAAGAGGGTCAGTAGAGGCTGCATTGCAATCAATCAAGGCAAAGGCTTTAGTGATTGGCATCTCCACCGATTTGTTGTTTCCACCACAAGAACAGGCTTTTGTTGCACAGCATATTCCTGACGGGAAGTTTATTGTCATAGAATCTCTGTATGGTCATGATGGGTTCTTATTGGAATTTGAACAAATTGATAAGGCAATTAGGAGGTTTTTAAAAGTAGTGAATAATTAATAAAACGGTGGGTTAAGCTAACTTTTGTTACTCTTATCTTAAACGATATACGTTGAAAAAAACAACTACCTAACTCGAATTTCTCAAATTAGGTAGTTGTTTATATCCCTTACTGATATTCAGATATTTATTTCGCCTTTTCAGCATTAAAATGTTTCTCTGCTTCCTTCGCCTTTTCAAAATCAAGGACTACTCCATTTATACAAAACCTTAGTCCCGTAGGCGGGGGGCCATCATTAAAAAGGTGACCTAAATGTGCTTTACATCTGCCACATTGTGTTTCAGTTCTTCTCATTCCATGACTATTATCAGGCGTATAAATAATAGCACCTTTATTAATCGGTTCAAAAAAACTAGGCCAACCACAACCACTTTCAAATTTAGCATTACTCTTAAATAATGGATTGCCACAAGCAGCACAATAATAGGTTCCAACTTCCTTAAAGTCTTCAAACTTGCTTGTATACGGTCGTTCAGTGCCTTTTTCACGGGCTATGTAATACACTTCAGGACTTAAGATTTTTTTCCATTCATCATCTTTTAAATTCACTTTACTATTCTCTGTTTTTGAATAAACAGGATTTTTTGATTTGTCTTCTTCCATCGTTTTCCCTTTTTTATTTGACCCTGATTGACAATAACAACTTTGAAAAAGTAAAGTTGCACTCAATAAAAAAATTAAAGTCTTCATTTTGTTATAATTTGTTTTTTGCTGTTTTTCCTTGCTAAAATAAAAGTAATATTTACTTTTTAAACAATTCATCAAATAAAAGGAATAAAGGTGTATAAATCTTTTTTGTTGACTTAATATTTAATCTCCGAAAAAATAGTTCTTACAAAACAAACATTTTTTCTTTAATAAGGTTTTGATAATAAAAAATTCACAGCAATTCCTATATTCGTCGCTCAATATTATTGATAAATACATGTTCAACATTATACTATTTGGCCCTCCGGGAAGTGGAAAAGGCACACAGAGTGAGAAATTAATAGCTCAGTACAACTTGAAGCACCTATCTACGGGTGATATCTTAAGAAGTGAAATTGCAGCTTCTACTCCGCTAGGTTTAGAAGCAAAAAAGATTATGGATTTAGGACAACTAGTACCTGATGAAGTAGTAATAGGAATGATTAGTAGTGCATTAGAAGCAAATCCTCAAGTAAATGGCTTTTTATTTGATGGATTTCCAAGAACAACTGCACAAGCCGAGGCTTTAGATAAATTATTAAAATTAAAGGGAACAGAAATCGGCGTTGTTTTAGCTCTTGAAGTAAGTGAAGAAGAACTTGTAAAAAGATTGCTAAACAGAGGTCTTACAAGTGGTAGAAGTGATGATACAAATGAATCAATTATCAGAAATAGGATAGTTGAGTACAAAAACAAGACTTCTATTGTGGCTGACTACTACAAGGCATTCGATAAAGTTGCCAATATTAAAGGCGAAGGAACTTTAGATGAAATCTTTGCTGATTTGTGTAAAGAAATAGATAGTAGAAAATCGTAAGTAGGTGTGGGTATTAAGTAATACATATTCAAACCATAATATAAACCTTTTCTTATTTCTACAACATTCAATAATGTAGCTCTCAAAGTAAAGTTTAAATATAATAAACCCCCTCTGTAATTACAGAGGGGGTTTATTATTAATGTGATAATTTTTTGAGTTTTGTGCTATGAGCAATAGGTTACGAACTAATCTAGTCTCGTTAAAATACGATACCGACGTACACCTTTAACCTTAAATACCCAATCTTACTATTAATTCCTACAAAATACTATCTAACCAGGCATTCTTGAAATATATTTGTCTATTTCCTTTATCTGATCCAAAACCTGAGGATTTTTAGGTTTAAGTTCTTTTGCTTTTCTAAAATAATCTTTGCCTGCTTTAAATTGTCTTCTTTGAATAAATATTTGACATAAACTTAAATAGGCCACTGCTTCACTTTCTTTATCTGCTAGTCCCGACCTCAATGCGCCTCTAACATAGCTTTCTGCTTGTTTAAAATCTCCTTTTTGCATAGACATCATGCCTAATTGCAATTTATTATTTCCTTCTGCTTGCAAAACAGGTGAGCCTAAAGAATTACTATGTTTTAAATGCTTTTCTGCAGTATCATAATCTTGCTTCATCATAGCAAGGTTTCCTTTTACGGTGTAATAAGAACTTCTAATAGGTTTTATTAACAAAGCAGGATACCAAATAGTAGATAAAATCTTTTCCACTTCATCAAAATCACCTGCTTCCATAGGTTCTTGAACCAAACGTAAGGGGCCAATCAAAAAGTGAGAAACTACACCAATCACTCCAATAAAATACAACGGAAAAGAAGCCCAAAATCCTGAGGCACCTGTAACATTAAGTATAACAGCCAATACAATAGCCACTAAACTAAGCCACAACCGATACCTAATAATAAACATATAAAACTTCATAAACTAATATTATGCGCCAAATATAGGAGAGTTTGCAGTTACACTAAAAATGTAAACCTTGATATTCATCAGAATAATGCAATAATTAGCGTAAAACAAGTAAATAAATCACTAATTAGAAGGAATGAAAAAAAAAATTGGGCAATTAGGACTATATGGAGTTAGAACCATTATTTTTGCCGCCCTCAAGGTCTCATAGTTCAATGGATAGAATAGGCGTTTCCTAAACTCTAGATACAGGTTCGATCCCTGTTGAGACCACGAAATGATGTTTAAATACAAATACACAGTTCAAGTTGGGCTGTGTATTTTATTTTTTTAGATACAACATTCATTCCCTAATCAAATTCTTGACTTCAAATACTTTTATCTATAATCTGTAACCTGAAACTAGCAACCCTAATCCTAAAACTTAAGCCTAAAACCTAATACTTCCTCACCATTTCTCTTCACTACAATCCTTATTTGAATTTGGAGTATGCTTTTTTCTTAATTCAATCTTTTCTGTTTCCCTTGCTATGATTGCATCCGCAATTGTTTCGCCTGCCGAAACAGTCGTTGCTTGTTGTAATAATTTTTTAATCACCTTTTCGTTGATATCGATACGGTATAATATAAATACCAACTTTTCAAAATCATTTAGGATGAGTTCATTAATATATGTTGCCAACATATTCCGCAACAGATTTATTGAAGCAACATTTGCCAAAACAAGCCCCGTCTCTTTCTCAATTGTTTCCTTAAGCAATATTATTTCCTTCTCCATAATTCCATTTTCAACTTTCAATAATTAATTAGACTCAACAGTATTTCTCAATTACACCCAATCCAAACAATGCAAAATCATATTTAACAGGATCTTGCGCATCTAATTTTTTCAAATAATTAGTAAGTTCTATTGCCGCCTGCCAATCCGTTTGTTTCCGATCTAAAATATTAAATCGCTTTGCTACTCTCGCCACATGCAAATCAACAGGACACACCAATTGAGAAGACTTTATTGTTTTCCATAGTCCAAAATCGACTCCTTTATCATCATCCCGAACCATCCATCTCAAATACATATTTAGTCTCTTACAAGCCGATTTCTTGTATGGAGCAGCAATATGTTTCTTAGTTCTTTGAGGTATTTCGTCACAAATCTCTTGAGAAAAAACGTATTGTCTAAACCCATTTAATGCGTTTTCTGTATCAGTATCAGCAGGATTTAAGCCTTTTGTAAAGGCTGTTTCCAACGAAGTTTCTCCTTTAATTGCATAATGATAATGAAGGAAATCTATGAGATACAATAAATCGGTTCCATTGAAAGTACGATGTACAAACCTCGTAAGCATCATTAATTTATCTGGAGACTGATGCTTCAATGCTAAAATAAACTGATAGGGCCGATTATCCATTAAAGACATTAATCGGTTACAGGAATTAATAATACTCGTCCGATTTCCCCAAGCTAGAATAGCGGCAAAGAAACCGGCAATTTCGATGTCTTGCATTACATTAAACCGATGAGGTATTGAAATCGGATCATCCTTTATAAACGAAACATTATTATACTGTTCAGCCTTTTCATTGAAGAAAGCAGCAAGTTCTTTTTCTTTATTGTCAGGATTATTTATCACATTTACAGCTTATCACTTACAACTTAATATCAACAATGAACGTACAACTTAATACTTAATACTTACTACTTCCAACCTACAACTTAATATCCGTCTCATTATCCCAATTGCCTTTGATATTGACTTTCCATCCTTTATCTAGCACAACTTCGGGCTGTAATTTCTTTTTATAGTTACCTGCATCCCAAATACCATTTTGATTTCTATCCAATAATATCCTCACATTATAATCTCCCGGTCTAAATAGTTTCCTTTTATAAACATCTCCTTTTAAAGGAATGCTCTCCGAAATTTTATCATTAGATATTATTTGTAAGACAGGATGCTTCGAAAAGTCGAGCCCCATGAATTTCAATCGAAGACTACCATAGTCCGACTCGTTTTTTGTAATAAATTTAAGTGTGTCACCTCTTGTCAATGCCGTACCATTCGTATCTTGAACGACTTCTTTTTCCAATATCAACCTAAACTGCTCAGCTTCTTTCCAAGGATATCTAATTTGAATAGATGTTTTTCCGGTATCCAAGCTAAATTTAGCTCCTGAAAGCGGATGATAAAAAGTGTCGCATAGGGTAATTTTAGTTGAATCGAATGATTTCAATTTTCTACTAAAGTTTATTTGTAAGTCACTCAATAAATCTTGCGACACACCCTCAAGACTACTACTATATTTTAGTCTTTTGTCTTCTTTTCCATTTTTATAAGTATTAGATGAACCATTTGATTTAGTCTTTTCCTTCACTTTCTCTTCCTGATACACATAAAACATGTTTTCCGGAGTAGCATCCGTAATCACTAGCAGACTATCCATGAAACCAAATAGTTTGGTGCTGTCATCATATTTCTTTGAATAGTCGTTAGGCAAAACGAACGCATTGTAACTACCTGCTTCTATGTTTCGGAAAATAAAGTTTCCTTTGCCATCAATCTTAGTCACGTAGCGGGGACTAGTGGTATAAATCGCCGTATCATTCAGGTTTTTATGTAGGATAACGATAAGAGTGCTATCAATTTTCCCTGTTTCTGCAATAATTGCCTTTCCCGAGAATGTTCCATTTGCTATCTTGTTTCCTGTAGAAAACAAATAGGTAAACTCCTTAAAAACATTCCCTTCGTTGATGTCCTTGATGCCATTCCCAAAATTGATACTATAGGTCGTATTTGGTTCAAGGCTATCCCGAAGTTTAACGGTGATATTCTTTAATTTATATTCAACCAAAGGAGACTTTTTAGGATTAGGAGAAAAGATTACATTTTGAGAAATATCTTTCAATTCCACAAATTCATTGAAGGTAAGTACGATTTTCTGACTCTTTACATTTATAGCACTATCACGAGGAACAGACAATACCAATTTTGGAGGAATTGTATCTCTAGGGCCTCCGTTTGGAGGAATAATACCTGCACAGCTAGTAAGGAAAGCCATTTTAGCGCCAATTATAAGCAACAACAAGGCAGATAATATTTTCTTATTCATGTACAATAATTAATACTGCAAACTTAAAAGGATTGCTCTAGTAAAAAAGATAAAATATTAATTGATGAAAATGGAAAGTTTCGAATTACATACATTTCTGTTCGTTTATAGATAATAAGTAATTCAATTTTCAGGATTTTTTCTTCTTAATCAACTATTGATTTAATATTGCAGCATGACATCATTTATCGTACATGGGGGAAATAAACTAGCTGGAACAATTATCCCACAAGGAGCAAAAAACGAGGCATTGCAAATCATCTGTGCTGTATTATTAACCAAAGAACCAATAACTATTCATAATATTCCGGATATTTTAGATGTCAACTTACTCATCGAATTGATGGGTGACATGGGGGTAAAAGTGAATAGAATTGATCGACATACTTGTGTTTTTACTGCCGACAATGTTGATACAAGCTATTTTACTACCGAAGCTTTCCGATTGAAGGGTGGACGATTGAGGGGTTCTGTATTGTTGGCAGGTCCTATGTTGGCGCGATTTAAAACTGCCTATATCCCTAAGCCGGGAGGTGATAAAATTGGGCGGCGCAGATTAGACACACACATCATCAGTTTCGAGAAGTTAGGTGCCAAATATGAATATGACAATGTATTGAGCTGCATTAAATTGTCGGCCCCGCAATTGAAGGGAGCTTATATGTTGCTTGACGAACCCTCTGTTACAGGGACTGCCAATATAGTCATGGCTGCTGTTTTAGCCGAAGGCACTACTACCATTTACAATGCCGCATGCGAACCCTACATTCAACAGTTATGCAATATGCTGTCAAGGATGGGTGCCAAAATTAATGGTATTGGTAGTAATTTATTGGTGATAGAAGGCGTGGATAAATTAGGCGGCACCGAGCATACAATGCTACCTGACATGATAGAAGTGGGTAGTTTTATTGGCCTTGCGGCAATGACTCAGAGTGAACTGACTATTAAAGGGGCAGGCATTCATCAATTAGGAATGATACCCGAAAAGTTTGCTCAAATGGGCATTCAATTTAAAATTAATGGCGACGATATCTATGTTCCTGCTCAGGATAGCTACGAAGTAACTACTTTTCTTGATGGTGGTATCTTAACCATTTATGATCATCCTTGGCCTGGATTCACACCCGATTTAATCAGTATCATGTTGGTGATTGCTACGCAGGCAAAGGGTAGTGTATTGATTCATCAGAAGATGTTCGAAAGCCGTTTGTTCTTTGTAGATAAACTGATTGATATGGGCGCACAAATTATATTGTGCGATCCTCATAGGGCAACCGTCATTGGTTTGGGTAGAAAATATCCATTGAGAGGCATCACGATGAGTAGTCCCGATATTAGGGCAGGGCAAGCCTTATTGATTGCTGCATTGAGTGCCGAAGGAAAGAGTACGATTCAAAACATCGAACAGATTGATAGAGGGTATCAGCATATTGATGCTAGATTAAGGGCGTTGGGTGCTGATATTGTGAGGAAGTAAGGTATTAAGTTGTAGGTTATAAGTATTAAGTTGTAGGTTATAAGTTTTAAATTCTAGGTATTATGTTTTACGGGTAATAAATTTAAATGGTAAATACTTACTTCAAAGTAAAACAATAAAGGCTAACCGCAAATTGTAGTTAGCCTTTATTGTTTCTATTGACTCGTTACCGAACTTCAAATCGGCATGTCGATGTTTCTTCCCCAAATAATACACTTAATTAAAATACTCGACTATGAAATCACATAAGTAAGCATGGTACTTACGGGGCTACGTTGCCCGTGTTCATTTTCATAATAGCAATGCATATAAATAGTTTTTCTAAGATCTGTTTCTTTAAAATGAAGTGTATAAAAGGCTTTCGAAATATTTACTGCGTTTGCAAAGGGAATACTGCCAATCTTCAAACCCTCCTCACCTATATAGTATTCAAAAAATATCCAATGTCCATTTGGCATTGCCCTACTCATAGGTGTCGCCGAATTGATAAATACTAATTTTAGTAATAAAAAATCTACCGCTTTAGTCCTGAAAACCGGACTGTAGTCAACAACTTGAATTTGAGTTCCAATTGCTCTTTCATACATCCTAAATGTTTCTCTGTCAGCAATAGTGAATGACTCTTCTTTAATATCAGAAAGAACATTTGTAATGTTTTCCTTTACCACTCGGATATCCTCATTCAACTGTGAAGTCACAATAGTTGTATGCAAATTGGGATCTCCATTTTTTTCCCAGTCCTCATTCAATCTATCTACACTTCCAGACAGGATTCCCAATTTCCCATCTACTATGCCAAGTCTTGTTTTGGTAGTTGGAACAGAGATATAACCTAAGGTTGCATTTG
>CANCPA010000193.1 GCA_947379895.1 Chitinophagaceae bacterium
CCGAGGCAATATCCTTCGTCTCCGCATTTTCCAAAGGGTTGTGACTGATTCCCTCAAAGCAGCGGACAAACAACATTGTTATAGGTGATACTGCAGAAATTGGCACACCATCATGACCTGCACCACTCACCAATTCTATAATCGGATACTCCCCTTTAGAAATAGAATTCCTTAACTGATTAGTCAATCCCTCATCGCAAAGTGTAGGAGTCGTTTGCTGTACAAGATTCCATTTTACCACAACCTTTCTCTTCTCTGCTGCCTCATGACAGATAGCTTTTATTTTCTCATAGGCAATGTTTAGCACTTCCAAATCCGCACTTCGAAGGTCAAGACTACAAATCACTTTACCCGGAATGACATTGCTTGCAGACTGAATAACTTCCAATTTACCAGTCGTTGCTACGATTTTGTCTTTAAGCTGCAATGCATATTTCTCTGTCTCCACAATAAAATCAGCTGCCGTTGCCAATGCATCCTGACGCATATTCATCGGAACCGTTCCTGCATGCCCTGCAACTCCTGTAAAGGTTATTTCTGCACGACGTTGACCCGCAATTGCTGTAACAACTGCTACAGGTATCTGCTTTTCGTAGAGTACAGGACCTTGTTCAATATGTATTTCAAAATACCCCAACCAATCTGCAATCTTATCCTTTTCTAGTAGTTGATAGTCGCCACCATTTTCTGTAATCACTTCTTTTAGGGTTATACCGTTTGCATCCTTCCTATCCAAAGTATTTGTTTCGAAAGAGCCTGCTACGACCTTGCTGCCTAAATAAGTAGTATGAAAACGTACACCTTCCTCATCACTAAATGCAATCAATTCTATATGAAAAGGTATTTTCACTTTTAATTGAATCAACTTTTCCAATAGGTCCAATCCCATTAATACGCCAAGCGGACCATCAAATTTTCCTGCATTGACTACAGTATCGATGTGCGACCCAATCACGAATGTTTTTGCATTCAAATCATCACAAAGTAGTTTGCCTCGAACATTGCCAATATTATCTACGCTAGTCTGCAATCCGGCCTCTATCATCCAATCGAACACTTTCTTGCGCCCCTCCAAAAAGGCTTTAGTACCATAAGTACGGGTAATGAATCCATCTTCTTCGGTGATTGATGCCAATTCTTCAATTCTTGCTACCACCTTTTCTGCCCTTTCTTGGTATTTGCCCATATATATTATTTGTGAAAACAGTAGCTAAGTAAGTTGTACGTTTTAAGTTGTACGTTTTAAGTTGTACGTTTTAAGTTGTACGTTTTAAGTTGTACGTTTTAAGTTGTACGTTTTAAGTTGTACGTTTTAAGTAAAAACATACTTTATTAAGATACAATCTGCTCAATTTATTTCAACTTCATTCCAAATGTATAATAAATTCTTAGTGTACCTCATTTTATTAATAATAGAAATTTAAACTACCCCCTCCCTTTAAACAAGTAATATTAAGTAAAAAAAAACAATCCCCAAACGTATAACGTAAAACTTATAACTTACTACTTACAACCTAATACCTTTATTTAACTGCAAAAACGCTCCATTATCAAATACTTTCTCACCTGATAGATAGGTTTGCTCTACAATGCCAAATAGGGTTTCATTCAAATAAGGTGTTGTCTTATGTTTATGATGAAGGCTATTTTCCGTTACTACAAATGAGTTTTCGGTATCAACGACAATCAAATCTGCATCAAAACCAATCGCTATCTTACCCTTTGAGGTTGATTTACCAATCAATTTCGCAGGATGCTCACATAGCCATTTTACGATATAGTCAAATGGAATTTCTCTTTTTCTTGCAGCCGTCCACAATACAGGTAATGCTAATTGAAGCGATGCAATTCCTCCCCAAGCCTTCATGAAGTCACCGCTTTCTAACTCCTTCAAAGTAGGAGTTGAAGGAGAGTGGTCTGTTCCTACCAAATCAATAATACCCTCTTTCAGTGCTTGCCAAAGTTGTTCATTATTCGCCTTCTCTCTAATCGGTGGCGCACATTTAAACTGTGTTTGTCCGTCCTTTATGTCTTCTGCATTAAAATATAAATAGTGTTGTGCAGATTCTACAGTAATCGGCAAACCATTTTCTTTAGCTTTTAATAACTGTTCAATAGAATTTGCTGATGATAAATGCACAATATGTACTCGACAATTAAATTCTTCACAAAGCCGAATCATCATTTCAATTGCCTTATCCTCCCATTCCTTTGGTCGAGAAATTAAATAGTTTTGATACGAACGATTGTCACCTGTTGCACGCAATTCATTATCTGTTAATTCGCAATGAACCAACAAAGGCAGGTTGTACTTAGCAATAATTGGCATTGCCTTACGTAAATCTTCTTCCGTTGCATTTGGGAAATCGTCGATACCCGAATGCGTAAGAAAAGCTTTAAAACCAAGTACCCCTTTAGCTATCAAGCCCTCAATTTCTGCAGTATTGCCAGGTATGATTCCACCCCAAAAGCCAACATTTGTATGTAGTTTACCTTCTGTTGCCAATAGCTTTTCTTCAAACGCTTGTACGGTAGTGGTAACAGGGGCCGAATTAAGCGGCATATCAACTAATGTTGTCAATCCGCCCGCAATAGCCGCTTTAGTTGCCGAGTCAAAACCTTCCCAATCTCTTCGTCCCGGTTCATTGATATGTATGTGAGGGTCAATCACACCCGGCATCAAGACTTTATTACCGATGTCGATGAGGGGGCAATCCACTAAGTTATTATTGTTTTTAACTATATCAGTTATTTTACCATTGTTTATGATAACTATGGCCTCTTCAATTCCTTGTGGCAATGCCACCCTTTTACTTTTAATTGCTATCAAAAAGGAAAATTTTTATTATTATTGCTAAAATTAGTTAGCGAATTTAATATATTGCCGATATATTTTGTAATATTATCTTTCAAAAGCAAATATCTAAAAAAATGCTATTTAATTTAGGGTTTAATAGTAATGTAGTTTTGGAGGATAAATAGAGGTCTTAAAACAAGGTGAGAAATGAAGTGACTCATCTTTCAGTTTGAATAAATTTTAGAAAAGAAAAAGGAAGTATACTTTTCTTTCAACACTAAAACACAAAGACGCTAAGGAGCACAAAGAAAAAAAGAAAGCAAAGAAACTTAAGTTTGACTTAGAGCCTTTGAGTCTTAGTGTCTTTGTGTTGGAAAAATAAAAAAAGAGTGCAATTTATCTTCTAATAAGTTTTAAGATAAAAAATTATCTATTTAAAATCATAACATCGAGAAACGCCTTTTTGAAAAGAAGTAGGATCACAAGGGCTTAATAAATGATGGAAGCTTGTTTTGATAGATAATATCTAAACATTGTGTTCATTGTATTTCCCTTGTTTACTTTGTGTTTAAAAACAAAAATGAGTTATAAATTAATGAGTAAAATATGCATTTAACACCGAGAGAGTCAGAGAAATTATTAATTTTCCTTGCAGGGGAATTGGCAGAAAAGCGAAAGGCAAGAGGATTGAAATTAAATTATCCCGAGGCAATTGCCCTCATCAGTAGCAGTTTGCAAGAGGCGGCTAGAGATGGAAAATCAGTTGCACAATTGATGCAATATGGCACAACTATCCTTACAAGAGAAGATGTAATGGAAGGCGTTGCAGAGATGATTCACGAAATACAGATTGAGGCTACCTTTCCCGATGGCACTAAACTAGTAACCGTACACGACCCAATCAGGTAATTTTAAGTTTTATTATTTTGAATGTTGAAGTGAAGTGACAATTTGTTTCATTATTTAAAATTCAAAGCAACAATTACGTGAATCTGCATTAATTTAAAATTTAAAACAACATAATTTAAAATAGCAAAGATGATTCCAGGAGAATATATTTTAGCAAAGGGAGATATTGAATGTAACGTGGGTAGAAAGACAGTTGCATTAACTGTTGTAAACACCGGTGACCGCCCCGTACAAATTGGATCTCACTTTCACTTCTTTGAAGTAAACCGTCAAATTAAATTTGAAAGGGAGAAGGCTTATGGGATGCGATTGAATATTGCTGCGGGAACTGCCGTGCGTTTTGAACCCGGTGAAGAAAAGGAAGTAGAGTTGGTAGAATTTGGTGGCAATAAAAAGATAGTCGGGTTCAATAATTTAGTAGATGGTAAAATAGAAGACGCATCAGTTAAGTCGAAAGCATTAGCAACTGTTTTGAATTTTAAATGATAAATTTTACTATTAAAGAATAGGTCTTAAAACAAAGTAAACAAGGAAAAACAAGGGACAAAAAGTTGATTTTTTAATCAAATGAAAGATTATGAACTTGTAAACAGTCTAAATCCTTGTGGTTCTTTTTGAAAGCCATTGTGGTTTTCGTTTACTACTCAGGTATTTCTACCATTAGGTTCACAAGGTTTTAAACAAAGAAACACAGGGAATAATATACTTTTTAGATACTTACCTGTCAATAATTTTAAAAGAAGTCTTTGTGTTCTTTGTTTTTTCTTCGTTGCCTTTGTGGTAAAACCTCCTGAGTAATAACATAAAATAGGGTACTATCATTTAAAATTCAAAATATAAAATTTAAAATAATAAGAAATGAACATTAATAGGATAAAATATACAAATATGTACGGCCCTACGACGGGAGATAAAGTTCGTTTAGGGGATACAGAATTATTCATTGAAATAGAGAAGGACTATACCGTTTATGGTGACGAAGCCAAGTTTGGTGGAGGCAAAACTATTCGAGATGGTATGGCTCAATCTGCAACCGCCACCCGTAGCGAAGGCGTTTTGGATTTTGTGATTACGAGTGTGATGATTATAGACTATTGGGGCATCGTAAAAGCTGATATTGGCATTAAAGATGGGAAAATTGTTGGCATTGGCAAAGCAGGCAATCCCGATACAATGGATGGCATTACCCCGAATATGGTCATCGGTGCATCCACAGAAGTTCATGGTGGTGCGGGACTGATTGCTACGGCAGGGGGCATTGATACCCACATCCATTTTATCTGTCCGCAGCAGATTGAACATGCTTTATACAGTGGTATCACTACCATGATTGGTGGTGGCACAGGCCCTGCTGATGGTACAAATGCTACAACTGTGACTCCGGGTGCATGGAATATTCAAAAGATGTTAGAGGCAGCGGAAGCCTTTCCGATGAATCTTGGTTTCTTTGGAAAAGGCAATTGTGCAAGCCTTGAACCACTAGAAGAACAGATTGAAGCGGGTGCATTAGGATTGAAAATTCATGAAGATTGGGGTAGTACTACCGCAGTCATTGATGCCTCATTAAAAATGGCCGATAAGCACGATGTACAGATTGCAATACATACCGACACGCTGAATGAAGGCGGTTTTTTGGAGGATACAATCAATGCCATTAATGGTCGTGTGATACATACTTTTCATACTGAAGGTGCAGGAGGCGGGCATGCCCCCGATATCATCAAAGCTGCAATGTATCCAAATGTGTTGCCTTCTTCCACAAATCCCACGCGTCCATACACGGTGAATACCATTGACGAACACCTTGATATGTTGATGGTTTGTCATCATTTGGACAAATCCGTTCCCGAAGATGTATCCTTTGCCGACTCCCGCATTCGTCCTGAAACGATTGCGGCAGAAGATATCTTACATGATTTGGGCGTATTTAGTATGATGAGTAGTGATTCGCAAGCAATGGGAAGGGTGAGTGAAGTAATTACTCGTACTTGGCAAACGGCACATAAGATGAAGGTTCAGCGGGGTGGACTAGAAGAGGATGCAAAGAATGAAAATGATAATTTCAGGGTCAAAAGATTCGTTTCCAAATACACAATTAACCCTGCTATTACACATGGAATTTCAGAATATGTAGGCTCCTTAGAAAGTGGCAAGATGGCCGACCTTGTACTATGGAAACCTTCGATGTTTGGTGTAAAACCTGAAATGATTATTAAGGGAGGGATGATTATTGCTGCAAGAATGGGTGACCCAAATGCATCAATACCTACGCCGCAACCTGTTATCTATCGTTATATGTTTGGTGCTTATGGAAAGGCATTGCATCATACTTGTGCAACATTTGTGTCGAAGATTTCTTTAGAGAAAAATATTGTACAGCAATATGGACTGAATAAAATGGTGTTGCCTGTCAAGAATTGTCGGAACATTTCAAAGAAAGACTTGATACATAATGATGCTACGCCTCAAATTGATGTTAATCCAGAAAATTACGAGGTAAAAGTGGATGGGAAAGTTATCACTTGTGAACCATTATCGGTTTTGCCATTAGCACAACGATACTTTTTATTTTGAGAATAGGATTTTAGCACTATGTAAACAAGGGAAGAAGACCGTAATTGCTATGATTTTCGCAACAGTCTTCTTTATTGTCTTACTGTCTTTAAGAAGGAATCTTGTTTTCAAATATTTATCTTTATTTACGAATAAAACCGCTTTTTAAGTGAGTTAGGTGACTTCAATGATTAACAAAATGATAGCTGAAGGTTAGAAATTGAAACTTACCGAGTGGTGATAATAACTGATTTTAGAATAAATTCTGTTGTTTGTATGCTCATTCAAATTACAAACAATTCAATTCGTATCATCAAAAATATAATTGATGCATCAATTGTCAAAAATGGGTCTTAACTACTTATAGTACTTAACTTATCTAGTTTTAATGCAAGTGCATTCAAAAATAAAGCGTACTCATTTTATCAGTATGCATACGCTTTTTGTAAAAGTGCTTATGCATTCAATTTGAAAGCGAGTGTATTTTTTTCAAAGACATGAGCTTTTTTAGTGAATGCACACGCTTTAAATCAGCTTACAAGCGCATTTTGATAGTTTGCGTATGCATTTGAATATTAAGCTTATGCATTTCTTGAAAATGCACATGATTCAAACACCGAAAAGTCTTGTTTTAGATGAGGTTAATCTTTATGAACCGCATAGATGAAGTTCTTTGATGAGAAGTGAAATTATATACAATTACAAATCAACCGACTTGTAGTACTTTTTGATTCTGTTAAGGTGGCATTAATTTGAAATAAAAGGAAGTTTAATTGTACTGTCTGATGGTTAATTCATACCTTACAAAAATAATTTTATTTCCACTTTTCGAGTAATTGGAATTGGTATGAAATATTCTATTTTTGAATTGAGTGGATGTATTTTAAAACAAACTAACATGTCTGTAGCCGCATTGAATTTCAGAGGATTAACTATCATTGAGAAAGTTGCTCGTACTAAATTTATAGTTTCCAAAACAGAAAGGAATAACAATTTTGTTGAACCAAGTCCTTCCTTGGAAGAAATTACAGAATCGGTAAATGACCTCGAATCAAAAAACAGTCTGTTGAATGAAGGGAGTGGCGTAAACAAACTTAAATTGAAGATAGCGAATTTGTTTCATAATAAAATAATGGCAGATTTTACAAGCTATGTACAATCAAAGAGTGGTGGCGATGCAGTAAAGATTCAAAGTAGTGGATTGGATGTAAAGCACAATTCAAATAAATCGAAACTATTGGCAAAGGTCTGTAATGTGAAAGCTAGACCTGGAGATTTCTCTGGAGAGGTAGTTGCAAAATGGAAATTAGTTAAGGGCACAAAATTATACATTTCACACAAAAGCCTGAACGGTCTTGAAGGTTGGATTAGTACAGATTGTACTAGTACAAAAGTGAAGATGACTATTACAGGACTAGTAAGTGAGCAACCGATTTGGTTGCGTTTTGCAGCTGTAAATTCATTAGGACATGGCGAATGGAGTGAACCCGTGAGAGTAATGGCATCTTGAATAATAGGTCTTATTATAAAGAGTAAAATGAAGGAGTCCTTATTTTTAGTCATCTAATCTTTTTAAAAGAGAAACAATTGAAAACATATACTTTAAACGAAGTACAAGTAGAACTAATTGGAAAAATGGGCACATCAAATAGAGAGAAATTCGAACAAGAATTAATGATGGATTTAAAAGGCAAAGTAATTAATCAGACTCAAATACTGACCTGTCAATGTGAGTTGCTTAATTTTGAATAAACAATTTTTTAAATCTACTCCAATCATTTAATCACCTGCAATGCTTATTCAACATAAAATAGGAAATATAGCTACCTCGCCTTCAAATAAAACTATTGATTGGCTGACACTAGAGTGGCATGAATCGAACAAACGGATTATGAGCAAAAAGACGCTATCGGGCAGGGAAATATCCCTTCGATTCTTAAATAATAATCCACAACTTACAGAGGGGGATATGCTTTTTGAAGATGACAATTGCCTAATTGTGGTAACCATTCAGCCCTGTGAATGTATGGTGATAAAGCCTATAAATATGTTTGAGATGGCCTCTGTATGTTATGAAATTGGCAATAAGCATTTGCCCTTGTTCTTTGAGGAGGACGCCGTTTTAGTTCCCTACGAAGAACCACTTTTTAAGTTGTTGTCTGCACAGGGATACACGCTGCTTAAGGAACAGCGCAAATTATTGCAACCACTCAAAACAACTGTTGCCCCGCACAGTGGAGGAGGTGAAACCCTATTTTCGAAGATTATGAAATTGACGGCAAATGAATAATTCTTTGATTGGATTATTGCAACTGTCAGACCCTACTTTACCAATAGGAGGATTCTCTCATTCGGCAGGGTTAGAGACTTATGTGCAACAAAATATTGTAAAAGATGCAAGTTCTGCAAAGGAGTTTGTAACAGAGATGTTGGTTCAAAATCTTCAATATACCGATGCAGCCTTTGTTTCATTAGCTTATGACGCTGCAATTGCGAATGATTTTGATTCCATATTGGCGTTAGATAATGAATGTACCGCAGTGAAATTGCCAATAGAAATGCGACAAGCGAGTCAGAAATTAGGACTTCGGCTCATGAAAATATTTCAGCCTTTATGTAATAATGAAATAGCAGAAAGATATAGTCTTGCTATTAAATCAAAGCAGGCAGAAGGGAATTATTGTATTGCGTTTGCCTTATATGCACTCGCTTTAGG
>CANCPA010000194.1 GCA_947379895.1 Chitinophagaceae bacterium
TGTAAACCCTTTACAAAGGCAACACCTGTACGAGCTGTCAGAAAAGGGTCTTCACCATAAGTCTCTTGTCCACGACCCCACCGAGGGTCACGAAAGATGTTGATGTTTGGTGTCCACATAGTTAGTCCTTGATAAATCTTTCGCTCCCCATTTCGGATATGTTCCTCGTGTTTTGCACGGGCCTCGGTAGAGATTGCATCTGCCACCTTATAAATCAAATCAGGATTCCAAGTGGCCGCAAACCCAATTGCTTGTGGAAACACGGTAGCAATTCCATCACGAGCCACCCCATGCAAACATTCATTCCACCAATTATAGGCAGGAATACCTAACCTGTCAACGGGTTTCGCATCGTTTTGCATCAATGCCAACTTCTCTTGTAAGGTAAGGTGTGTGACCAAATCAGCTGCCCTTTGTTCAAAAGAAAGTGCGGTATTCTGAAAGGCATACAACTTATTCTTTGCACTATCATTTTGTGCCATCAATTGATAACTCATTGTCAACATGATTACCATGCACAACCAAACGTTTTTTTTCCTCATTCTTAATTTATTTTTCATTAATAATCACCCTAGTGACGCTTTTTTTATTTTCTCGTTTAATACTTAATAGATATTCCCTTTTTATGATAATAACAGGGAAGTGTATCAGCAATTTTTTCTATTATTTGTTACCATGTACTTTGTGATAAATAGTTCTGCCCGACATGTGGTTAAAATCACCACTCTTTGATCAAAATTATTTGTGGTGAAAACAGTAATTATACCATGTGTTGGATTAGGATAAAGAGTCAACTCTTAAGTAGTCAAATCCCTGTCCTAGCTCAAGAAGAAATTTGGTTATATGACTTGCGAACTGTTCTTCAATATTACGTTAGTCGCTTTTCCTTTCGCTTGAACAAAATCAAATATGTAGGGGTCTTTCAATAGGTAGTTTGCATAATCCGATTGTATGGGTGGTAATGTATAAATAAAATTGGTTGTTTTCTTGTTTGATACTTGCCGATCATACAAGCCACTTTCTATTTGCATTCCCAACACATTGCGACTATTGCCATGCTCCAAACTATTCAACATATACCAGAATCTTTTACCTAAGTGAACCTCCTTATCCATCAATACAATATGATGACTCCAACTGATACGAGCAAGAATGGATTGCAAAAAAAGCTCTTCAGAAGAGGATTCTACCTCTTTTTTCAATTTCGCAACAGGTTGTTGCGAAATTGCATGAGTGGTATCTTCTAATTGCGCAACAGGTTGTTGCGCAATTAGAATTTGTGTTATTTTCTAATTGTGCAGCAGGCTGCTGCATAATTGAATTATTTTGTCTGAACAATAGTCTTCCCTTCCTTCAATCCCTGACCACTTGCTTTTATTGTAATGGTAGAAGCTGCCTGATGACGGTTGCCTTTTATTACCACTAAAGCCTTTCCATTATACACCTTGCAGTCATTACCCACATACACATCCTCACTCTTTAGGTTTGCATTTCCCAATGCCTGAATGATGCCGCTACCAACGATTTCAAAATGAATGTTCATATTGGCATTTGGCTGTAAATTTTCCTCCATATCCAAGACTTCTACCTGCACAAAAGATAAGTCTTGACCATCATTATTAATTGTAGTCTTATCGGGTGTCAATCGGATACTAAATGGTTCGCCAACCGTCTTTATGATAAACTCATCCGCCTTAATACCCTTATTATAGGTTACTGCCTTCAATATTCCAGGGATATAATTAACATCGAAAATGGTTTTAAAACCCTGTGCATCCTGACTTGGCTTTTCACCTATCAACTTGTCATTCAAATACAATTCAACTTTATCTGCCTTTGCGTAAACTTCCACCTTATATATTTTCCCAATCCTGTCTGCAGGATAATTCCAGTTTAAATAAACCGGATAAATTCCCCAACCCACCACATTGATGGTATCACCATTCAGGTATTTTGGTTGCTCTACAGCCATATATATCTTCTCTCCCTTATCCCATAGGATATTGCGAAAATGAGAAGTCGGTTTTCTATTTCCCAAGATGTCCAAATCGCCAGGATTCGCTCCATGCCAAGGATAAAGACGGTCATTTCCGTGCATCACATAGTTTTTTCCTGGCCTATCTGCTCGAGGAGGATTAGTAGGTTGGGTAGAGTCATTCCGATAAAACCAACGACCTACACCTACTTCTCCCAAATAATCCTGTGCCGCCCAAACATGGTCTCCCACCACAAAATCATTTTTCATAATATTTCTTCGCATGGAAACGGCAGGGCCATCTCCGGGACTTGATTCTGTTCCTACTACTATTCTTTCAGGGAAGTTTTGTTCATCTTTTATCAATGCACCCATATTGTAATTACAACCCACAATATCCAAAGCCTTTCGTTGTTTTAGAATTACAATTGAGTCTTGAGCATTTTTAGGAAGCCCCAATAACCCTTGTGTAACAGGACGTGTAGGGTCATTCAATCTGAAACGGTCTGCGAGTTTATCACACCATTCTCCACCTATTTTAGGATCCATTGAACCCGGAATTTCATTGCCCGTACTCCACATGATTACACTCGCATGATTTCTGTCACGCTTTACAAAGGCATCCAAATCCTTTTGCCACCAATCATTGATAAATAGGCTGTAATCAAATTTATTCTTTCCTTTTGTCCAACAATCCAACAACTCATCCATGACTAACATGCCCATACTATCGCAGGCATTCAATAATTCGGGAGACAGTGGATTATGGGCTGTACGAATAGAGTTGAACCCGCCCTGCATCAATAAGGCAATCTTTCTTTCCTCTGCCCTATCAAAAGCGGCAGCACCAAGAATACCATTGTCGTGATGAATACAACCACCATTCAGTTTATAAATCTTACCATTAATAGTCAAACCCTTTGAAGACCACTTCAATTCCCTTACTCCAACCTTTGTCACCACATCATCAACAGTCTTATTTTTTACGAGCACACTCGAAATTGCCTTATATCTATACGGGCTTTCAGGACTCCATAATTTTGGATTATTGATAACAATTTCCTGACTAATCAACGATTCATTATTCGCTTGTAAACTAACAGGAGATTCCTTTGCAGCAACTTGATGTCCTTCTTTATCAATGAATAGTGTTTTAAGTATGGCCTCGACTGATTTATCAGATTCGTTCTTTACAATAGTTTCAACCTTTACAGAAGCACTATTATTATTGGCGGAGGGGGTATAAATAAACAATCCATTTGGGTCAATATGAATAGCGTCAGTTACCTGAAACAAAACATGTCGATAGATGCCCGAACCACTATACCAACGACTATTCTTTTCCTGCGAATTATCTACTTTGACGGCAATTATGTTTGCACCTTGCTTGATATATTTGGAGATATCTACTGTAAAAGTGGTGTATCCATAAGGCTGATTTGCTACTTGCTTTCCATTTACCCAAACTGTGGCGTTCATATAAACACCTTCAAAAACGACACTTACTTTCTTATTTGTAAAAGTAGCAGGAACATCAAAATGTTTCCGATACCAACCAATACCCGCAGGATAGAAACCACCTTGACCACCCATAGCAGCAGTAGGACTTATCTTTTGGGAAATATCCCAATCGTGGGGTAAATCAACAGATTGCCAATCCTTATCATTCAAACCATTTTCTTCCCCTTTTGAGACATCGCCCAACTTAAATTTCCAATCATTATCAAAGGAGGATATTACCCTTGAAGTGTTTTGAGCAAATAGTTGACATCCAATCAGGACTGCCATTACAATTGTGCAAACATTCTTTACCGTCCTTAACATATATTTCATAATTATATTTCTACTTATACACCATCACCATCTTTCTTGCTAATATCCCCTTTGAATCCTTTAGTAACAATAAATAGGTTCCTTTTACAATCGCATTCAAATTCACCCTAAAGTCATTATTCCCTTCTACAATTTGGTAGTTCTTTTTATAAATCTCTTTTCCATTTACATCTGTCAAAACAATCTTTGCATTAATAGTCTTATCGGCATTGTACTGAACATGCAACAAATCATTAGCAGGATTAGGATAAACACTCAAAATGCCTAAATTCCCACAATTAGTATTTAAAGTAACAATATTGCTGTAAATAATCTTCCCTGCATTGTCCCTTATTTTCAAGCGGAAATACGACAATGTCGTTGTTGTTTGGTTTAAAGAAAAGTCATACACATTATTAAAGATTTCATTTTCCTTAGTAGAAACTACTTTTATCGTTTCAAAGTCAATCCCATTAGTTCCTTGTTGAACTTCATAACTCTCGATATTGTTATCATTTTTAGAAAGCCAATGTAAATTTATCGTACAGCCTAAAGCAGTCCCCGTCAAGGGAGTGAATTCTATTGGCAATATTTTATTGATAGAAAAAGTATCTAATCCTGAATTGTATTTCCAATTAGGAGAATCACAAATAGTCAATTTTACTGAATGACTGCCTACAGGAATACTTGCAAAGACTGCCTTGAATAGAATGGTATCAAAAGAAATATTTGTCTTAGTAATATTAAAAGGCGATACCGCTATACTATCTAAATAAAACTGAACGGAAGAAATGCAATTCGATATATTGGGATTAACGATGATTGCACTTACTAGTGCTGTATCCTTATTGATACTATTCTTTTGCCATGTAATCTTTGGACTAACATCCTTTGTAAAATTACTATCAATACCTGTTCTGAATTCATCTAAGTATAAGCCAATTCTATTGAGATGCCAATCCTTTCCACAGGTTTTGTTGAAAGCAGAAACACCCTTTAGACTATCTATACGGAAGGGAGAAATTGGATTTAAGAGTCGTCCATTTATCTTAACATTATCATGCACAACCGTACCATAATTCTTGAAGGCAGTAGCGGTAGCAAGAGTAGCACTCGTTTTTTGTGTGCCATTTGTATTGAAAAAAGCCGTGTCTTTTATGCCGCCAAATGTTACTGAATTATTGATAAGCACATTACAATTAAACTGATTCCATTGCAATGAATTGAATGCCTTATTCGCTTTATTGACGGTGTCGAGCATTGCTGCCGCATCGGGATAGGCTGCCCGATAGGCGGCACTCCCGTTATAAGCGGTTTGCAGAGCAGCATAAAACTTTTTGTAATTGGCAGTGGTATCTTTTTCAACAGCACTCGAATGTGCAGGTACATTATTTATATAAATATTGTTGGAAAATACATCCGCATACCCACCGTTATTGTTTGTGCCCAAAAAAGTATTCGCAATGATGTTATAATAAATACTATCGCCTGAGCCCCAATTATCTTCTGATACTCCACCACTAAGCGGACTTTCATGAATATAATTATATCTAACCTTATTACCCCTATCTGCAAAATTTCCTGTACGATAAATTGCAGATGCGCCTCCATATTTATTCGCCACATTATAGGCCTCATTGTATTCTATCAAATTGCTGTTTCCCCCAAAATAAATACAAATCTGTGGGGCATCATTTAGTAGGTTGTTGCCTACATAAGCCCCTATTGCCGCAGAAATGTCTATAGAAGGATAATAAACCTGTTTCTCAATTCCAACAGTATAAATGTGATTATTGATTACCCTATGATTGCAAAGCACCACATTCTTTTGGTCGGAGGCATAGTTGGCAGAGGCAATTTTTATACCCGCACCACCCAATGAATGAATGGTGCAACTCTGTACCGTACAACTTTTTCCACCTGTAATTGTCACTGCATTGCCCGAACAATTAGTGATTTCACATGCCGCAATTCGCACTAAATTACAATTATTCAACGTGAATCCATCCCCTGCACCTCCAATAATGTTGATGCCGATAAAGGAAGTATTATTCACGCCCACCATACTTACAGCCGATTGTGCAGGGTCGCTTGCTACTTGAATATTGGCACTGTCAGGTAACCACATATACAACATTTTCGTCCTAAAGTTGATGCTCCATTCGCCAGGCATACTGATTTCTTCCACCAAATTTATTGCCCAATATGGTTCCTTTCCATTTCCTGCAGGTCGGGTATATTTATCGCCGATACCTCCCGAAACACCCACTACCTGTTGAATAGTATCTGCAACGATATCGATGAATTGAGTTTTGACCACATCAATTTGCCAAGGTACTCGCCATGCACCACTAAGGTATAAGCCTGCATCAGTAATTTCCTTCAACCAATACTTACATCGGTCATTCCTATAAACAAATGTTCCTCCCGGCGACTTGCCTCCCGTACCAATGTTTAGCACTTTTTGCATGGTCATATTACTATCCTTTGGATAGCGTGACATAGGCAGAATCAACCCATTATTATAAAACTTTGGAGCCGTCATATTAGCAACGCCAAAAGTATTTGGCCAAACATTCATGTTCTTTAATTTCAAGGAGGTAAGGGGCAGTTGCAGCACCTTCTTTTGGGCAGTAGTATCAATAATCTTGCTTTTGATACTATCGGGAATCGGTTGAAATGAAGAAATATTAAGGTTCGTCAAGGGTTGAAAAATGGCTTTTCCCCGATTGATTGCCTGATAATATACTGGGGCAGTTGCACTTCGGCTACTCGTACTATCCAATATTAATTGTGAATAGATTCCATCGGAAAGCCAAATTGTAACGGTATCTTTTGGATAGGATTTGGCAACAATTGCAGCTCTTTTTAGGTTTACAGACGAAGAAAGACTTATGCCAAGTCCTGTATCTACACCGTTAGGGGAGGCATATATTTTTATGCTTTGTGCTTTAATATCGTTGATGCAAAAAAGCAGCGTTATACTGATTAGTAACGACCAAAAATGAAAGCTAATTTTAAGAAGTAGAAGTTTATACATGGCAATATTTATTCATTTTAATAGAAAATAAACAAGATACAAAGGAAATGAGAAATAATGAATAAATACAGTCTAATTGTTGCAATTGAATGTTTGAATAAGTCATTAAATTATATTCTAATTAAATGAATCTTCAAATAGGTGAAATGCTAAAAATTGATATCAAATTTAATATTCATACTAACCATATAATTCTTATCAATCCACATTCAGGATTGATAGCAAGTGTACAACATCCTGCCGCCTATCTCTTTGTGTATAATTTATTTTAACGAAATGTACAAATACTTAAAATGCAAGTTGTATTCGTTTGTATTTAACGAAGTCGATATGATTTGATTTTAATAGGAAGTAAATATATGTTTGTGTAAACAGAGTTAAGCATTTATTGGGAGCGATTTATTAGTTGTCCTACTGAGTTTCCAATCGCTTACGAGGTAATAGCCTTTATGCTACAGAAACATATTTTTAATAGTATGCATGATGTTAGACTTAAATCACATAATTCATCTATTTGCTGCGTAAATGATTTTTGCGAAAACAAAAAGGAGATCATAATCAAGCTCCGTACAGCTGATATTTGTCATTATTGTATGGAAGAGCTTTAGTCGAAATTTGCACTGCCTATAATTTTTCATGCACGTCGAATAATGGAATCATTGCGGATATAGATGTTGTTCGTTCAAAACTTTAGACAGGAATTCCATTAAGTAAGCTGGAGATAACCGCTCAGAATAAAATATGTTTAACAGATTTTGATAATGTTGAGATCAAACTGAGGCCATTAGAAAAAGCGTTGTACTTTTTATTTCTCAAATACCCTGATGGAATCTATCTAAGTAGTCTATCTGCTCATCGAAATGAGTTGTATAATATTTATACTGGTATTTCTAGTCAAGGTATGTAATCAGAGATGAAAATCAGAATTGATGAAATGGTAAACACTTTGAATAACTCCTCGTCTGAAAAGATTTCAAAGAAAAAAAAAGGTTTTTGAAGAGGCAATAGGTGCAGAACTCGCCAAACATTAATATATAAGAGGAGAACATAGAGAGGTGAAGAAGATTGCTTTGGATAGGACTTTAATTACTGTTTAATAGCTATGGGGAATAAAGAAAATACTTGTTGTAGGCTTTATTGATTTTTGTAGCGTGCTACAATGTAATTTAGTATAAAGAATTTTAGCGAATGGTCGGAAATCTGGAATTTGTGGTATATATATTCTCTTGTATCATTGTTAGTTAGCACTTTGATTTAATTAGTCTGTCATTTGTCTCCCTCGACTTTAAAGTACTTCTTAATCATTCAAAGTATAAATAAAAGATGATTTGATATTACATGACAATAGAGTAAAGTATCTAATAATTACTAAGAAAGATTCATCTAGTTGTTTAAGTGGTTGTTTAATTTATAAAAACAGTTGATTGTGGAGCAAAATGGAATTCGAAATAATTTTTAAAGCTATATCATGAATAAAGAAGCTATTTATGATTTTACCTGAAGATAATATCTATATCTAGATTAGCCTGTTTATTTGGCTTGAAGATACTTTCTGAAGATCATGGTTTAATGTATAATATAATACAAGCATGTGTTTTGATATTTGAATCTCCTGAATTAGCCATTCATTCTCGCTATACATACATATATATATATAGGTAAAGTAAAACTGTTGGCATACATATTTATGGTTTATAGACCATTTAAGTTACTAAGGATCCAAAGTATATCACATTGAATTTACGGTTAGAAAAAGACATACATATATGTAGGTATGGTAAGGGTACATAAAAGTTTTTCGCTGACTGTTAAACCTTACAAGGGGCTTTAAGCCCTAATAGCGTTGGAATTCCACTATTCTAACGAAAAACTTTTTTGTACCTTATTTTAAAGTTCTTTGTCATTTATTACTACAATAACCTCCTTTGTGCCCTCAAGCGAGCATGAAATTGTATAATGGTTTGGTAAACACGCTTCTACCAATAAGTATTTTTTACCAATTATACACGCATTATGTTTCACGTTTCTTGCTTCCTCCCATTTATTTCTGCTATAATCAGCACAAAAGATTCCTTTTTTATTAACAGACATCGGCTTTTAGTCTTTCATTTCTCTTTATTAATACTAGATTCT
>CANCPA010000195.1 GCA_947379895.1 Chitinophagaceae bacterium
GTATATTCTATAGCGACTACGTTCCTTTCATTGATTAAGTCGCATCGTACTTGTCCTAAGAATATCGAATGCGCCCCAATCGTTGTTTTAGTGCTATGTTTCTGAATACTATCTGCAATGAAGGCGCTACTGATTGCACCTTCAATGAAAATATTTTTAAGTTTCTTTTCTTTCATATATAGAATAGCTTTTAACACAAAGTAAACAAGGGAAAAACAAGGAACACCAAGTTTTTTGATAAAATAAATGATTCCTACTGAGTATAAACTATAAATACAAGTGTTCAATTTTGAAAGTACTTGTTTTATTCTGTCCTCCTACTCATAAAAAAGCATTCCAAATGCTAGAAAGTAGCATTTCTATGTGACCTACTTTTCGATATAACATACAATGTCGTTTAGTTAAGGAAGGTTTCGCTTTGAGCGAAGCCTTCCTTTGTATTCAGAATATTCTTAACTAAACGACATTAATATAACAAAGTAAAAACTATCTCTTTTCTATATGCCTACTGTGACTCCAATGTGGTAACTTCTTTTCTTTTCTAAAAATTTATTTAACTATACAAGCATCATTTTGAATCACCCTAATCACTCTAATCATCGATTACTCATCAATTAATCACTAATTATTGAATGTTATATCTAATTATCCCGCCTTTCAAGTTGTAAACCCTATTTATTCCATTCGATAATAAGTTGGCAGCATCTTCACTCCGAATGCCAGCATGGCAAAAAACAAGGATATTTCCCTGTGTGATAGTCGGAACCTGTTTTTTTAATTCACTCATTGGAATATTAATATGAGGAAAAGAAGTAATGATAGGCTTCTCCCCAATTTCCCGCACATCAATTACAACGGTATCCTCTACTTCCATCAATTGCAAAAATTCCTTGATGCCCACATCTTCAAATGCATTTTCTGTTTGACAACTATCCGGATATTGAGTTGCCTTAAATGCCTTTTCATCAGTTGGTATTAAATGTTTCGTGTCTGGATTTGGAGTAATCTCCATTTCAAAAGTGTTATTAGTCAACATACTATAAATAACCAATTTATTAATCAAAATATTTCCAATGCCAGTGATAAGTTTAATACACTCATTTGCCATCATCATTCCTATCATACCCGGCAATACCCCAATAACACCCGCCTCATTGCAATTAGGCACTTCTCCTTTTTCGGGTTGCGAAGGAAATATGTCTCGGTAATTAGCACTTAGCTGTTTATTTTCATCTTGTACATTAAAAACGGCAACTTGCCCTTCAAATTGATAGATGCACCCATAAATAAGTGGCTTTCCAAGTAGCACACAAGCATCATTAATCAAATATCTAGATGCAAAATTGTCTGTCGCATCAATGACTATTCCAAAATCTTTAATCAACTCAAAGGCATTTCCATTATTCAATCGAACAGGAAATGCTTGAATAGAAATAGCTGGATTTAATCGTTTCAATACTTTGACTGCTGCTGTTGCTTTCGAAATGCCAATCGTATTTGTAGAAAATAAAACCTGCCGATGAAGATTAGAAAGTGTGACTATATCATCATCAACTACCCCAATATGACCTACGCCCGCTGCCGCAAGATATTGTAAGATAGGACAACCTAGACCTCCCGCACCAATCACTAAGACGTTGGATTGTAAGAGTTTAAGTTGTGCCGTTTCGCCAAACTGCTTCAATGCAATTTGTCTGCTATATCTTTCTTTATCGTTGCTATTTAATTCCATAGTAAGTTATCCGCCAGAAAAAGGTGGAAGTAATGCCACTTCCGAGGTTTCTTTAATAACGGTATTGTTCGAAACTATCTTTTTATCTACGGCTATTGCATATTTAATTGTAAGTAATGCGGGAAACTCCACTTCCAACTTATTCTTCAGTGTATCAGTGTCACTAACAGTATCGATTGTAATCTTGTTCGATAATAGTTCGGCTATTTGTCCAAATGAGATGATTGTCATTGCATTTAAATATTAATAAGTTTATATGCAGCCATGATTAATACAACTGCGAGTACATTTTTCAACACAGGTTGTTTAAACCTAATTGCACCAAAATAAGAGCCAAGGAGTCCACCTGCAAAGGCGATAACAACATACAACAGCATATCCTCACTAAAATGTATGCCCTTTGAAATTTGTCCTGCAAGACCCGATACCGAATTTACAAAGATGAAGGCCGCACTTATAGCAGCTGTTTGTTTTTGGTCAGTCCATTTTAATAATAATAATACAGGCGAAAGGATGATGCCACCACCTATCCCGATCATTCCCGATAATAAGCCAATGACTGCACCAATCAAAAGGGATAAGGCTATATTGGATTTTTTTATCTCCGCCACTTTAAAATTGGGAAATACCAGGAATCTGATAGCGGAAATTAATAAGAATCCTCCAAGCATTCGTTTATACATGGTTCCATTTACAAGGACAAGTCCGCCCAAAAATGCCATCGGAATGGATGCGATTGCAAATGGAAGGAAGATTTTCCATTTAAAATGGTTGGCTCTGTAAAATTGGATAAATGAAGTTGCGGAAACAAATAGATTCAGCAATAAAGCAGTTGGTTTCATCACATTTGGTGCTATGCTGAAAATTGCCATTAATGCGAGATATCCACTTGCGCCTCCATGTCCGACAGAGGCATAAAGAAATGCCACTAACAATAATAAACAGTAAAAAAAGTATAATTCGTGTGTCATAGTAAAGTTTTAAGTATTAGGTTGAAGGTGTATGGTATAAGGCAAAAGGTGAAAAGAAGACATGTGCTAAGATGTAACGTGTTATTCATAATGTTTAGGTAATTAGAAATTGAAACAAATTATAAAGCATTTGTTATTGTAACCACCCTAATCATAAAAGCCAATAATTTCACACCTTATACCCTAAACCTTACACCAATAACCATTCATTCAAACACATGTACCTCCACAATATCCCCTTTATTGTATTCTGTACCCTCTTCGGGCAAACATACTAAACAATTGGCTATTGCAAAAGAACTCAGCCTGTACGATTCCTGAGCACTCAATAGGGTTACTCCTTCGTTGGTACAGGTTGCTTTTAAAAAATTAGTGAGCTGATTTGTTTTTGTAAAGGCATGTGTAAGTGGTAGATTCTTTTGTTGAACAATACTAGTTGTAGCATGCACCATTTGAGCTATAGTAGGCACCACATATTCGTAAAAACAAGTGAGAACAGAAGATGGATTTCCGGGTAATCCAAATATAATCTGATGACCTTTTTTACCTGCGAATAAGGGCTTACCCGGTTTCTGTTTGATTCGATGAAATAGTTTTTCCACCCCACAATCTGCAAGGGTATTTGCCACAAAATCATAGTCGCCCACACTAACTCCACCCGTTATCAATAACACATCCGAGTCCATTAATCCTTCTTTCAGTACAGCTTTTAGTTCTTCTATATTATCTTTTGCAAAATAGATAGGCACATCGCTAATGCCCATTTGTTGTAAAACTGCTTGAAGGGTAAATGAATTAGACTCGTACACTTGCCCAAATGCTAAAGTTTCGCCCGGTTGCACCAATTCATTTCCTGTAACCACCATTTTAACCCTAGGCAGAGGATATACCAACACTTCCTTGATGCCAATCCCTGCTAAAAAGCCAATTGCAGCGGGCGATAGACTAGTATGTTTTTGTAAGGCAAGGTCACCCAGTTTAATCTCACTACCTTTTAAACGAACATTGCTGCCTTTAGTTAGTTGAGAGTCTTTGATTAGAAGTGTCTTATCTTCTACCAATACCTTTTCTTGCATGACTACCGTATCTGTATGTGGAGGGACAGCAGCACCCGTAAATATTCTGATAGCTTGTTTTTCTAGCGGCGTAGTTTCATAAATGCTACCCGCTTGTACAATCCCGTCTAATAGTAATGTTTCTGTTCCCTTCCAATCTTCAAAACGAAAAGCATATCCATCCATCGATGATTGATTAAATGCAGGAATATCGGATTTGGCAAATACATCTTCAGCCAAAACCAATCCAACAGCCTTTTGCAAGGGCACAACTATTGATGGCAATGCCCTACAAACCTTTGAAAGTATATCCTTTGCTTCGTGTACTGCAATCATGTGTGTTGTTTTAATGGAGTTTAGTTACAAGTTACAGGTTATTAGTTACAAGTTACTAGTAACAAGTTGGAAGTCTGCATCTATAAGAATGGTTGAACCCTGTAATTTGTTAACCAATAACGTTTAACACTATACCCTAAACCTCTAACCTGTAACTGTAACCCTGTATCCTGCTACTTGTAACCTGTAACCTGTAACCTGTAACCTGCAACCGAAAGCTTACCCCCCAATCGCTATCATACTTCTATTTTCTATACCTACCGCTTGTAATTGATGAAAGTCCTCTACAAACTGTCCACCTCTTTCGAGTGCTTTCGCCTCCACATTACCCAAGATGAGTGGCACAATATCCTCACCTCTTCTGAAAGCAGATAAAATATCAGTTTCATCCTTCGAGAAAAGACAATTCTTCATTCTCCCATCCGCAGTAAGACGCATCCTATTGCAAGTACTACAAAATGGTGCTGTAATCGTACTAATAACGGCAAAAGTGCCTTTGTGTTCAGGCACCCTATAATTTTTAGTCGTAACGTTAGCCTCATCTTTTAGTTTTATCCAACGGTATTTATTTTCAATTGTTGCCAAAATATCTTGCCAAGTAAACACTTTATCGTCCACCCATTTGTTGCCCTTGAAAGGCATGAATTCTATGAATCGAATATGGATATTTGTATCCCTTGTCCATGCCACAAACTCAGTTATTTCAGAATCGTTAATACCTCTCATTACCACCACATTCAATTTCACATGAATATCGTTTTCCAATAACAATTGTATGTTATCCCACACCCGTTTGAAGTTATTTCGCTTTGTAATTAAGTGGAATTTATCGGCTTGCAAGGTATCTAAACTGATATTGATAGATTTTATCTGTGCCTCAAGTATGGTCTGAATAAATTCATGCAATCGAACTCCATTCGTAGTTAATGACAGATTAATAGGTAGTGAAGATAGATTTTTGATGATGGTGTCAGCATCTTTTCGTACCAATGGTTCGCCTCCGGTCAATCTAATCTTAGTGGTGCCTAATTGAATAAATGTCTTTGCAATTTCTGTTATTTCATCAGCTTGCATTAACTGAGAGGAGGGCATGAACGAATAATCGACGTCGGGCATACAGTAAAAACATCTAAGATTACAATTGTCAGTAAGTGAAATACGCAAATAATTGTGTATCCTTTGATGCTTGTCTAATATCATTAAAAATCAAATTCGTTTGAACGACGAATATATAAAACAGAACCCGTAATACTAAATTTCATTTTTTCAATAATAGCTGAAACAAACATGATTCTTACTTATGAGGCTACAATGAGGAGTAATTTTAGTTAAGAATAAAATCAGTAGGTAACTGTGAATCCTAGTGTTCCTTGTAGATACGTTAGTGCCCCTAGTGGTAAAAGCTGACAAGCTGAATGCTATTTATATTTCTAAATTTTGTTTTATAAATATTTTACGGCAGATTTGTACTAAACAAGCAAATTTGGGAGACAAGCTATTAAATTGGATATTGTTTATAATACTATCATTAATATGGGGTAGTTCCTTTTTATTAATGAAAATTGGGATGGAGACCTTGAATCCCTTTGAAGTTGCCTCACTTCGTATTTTGAGTGCCGGCATTGTGCTAACTCCTTATGCCTTTCGGGCTTTCAAACAAATACCCCCCAACAAATTAGTCCTTGTAATGCTCTCAGGAATAATAGGCAGCTTTATTCCTGCATTCCTTTTTTGTTATGCAGAAACAAAATTAAATAGTTCTCTTACAGGCATGTTGAATTCCCTCACTCCGATTTGTGCAGTAATAATAGGCACTATTTTCTTTGGTTTGAAAGTAGGAATCAAAAAAATATTGGGCATCTTAATTGGGCTTGTCGGACTTTTCTTTTTGGTTTCACCATCGGGTACATTACAATTTGACAATCCAGTCTATATACTTTTAGTCATCCTCGCAACAATCCTTTATGCCATCAACGTAAATATGGTAAGTAGAAAATTGCAGGGAATTGGGTCAATTAATATTGCATCTGTAGCGTTTGTGACCTTGATTATTCCATGTATATTCATCTTGTATTTCAATGGATACTTTTCTAGGTCAATGAACGAAATGCACTTTATTAAATCCACTTTAGCAGCTTGTATCTTAGGAATGGCAGGTACTGCTTTTGCCTCTGTATTATTTTATATTTTGGTAAAAAGGGCAGGTGCCCTATTCTCTTCAATGGTGACTTATGGTATTCCTTTTGTAGCTGTAGGATGGGGATTATTATTTGGCGAACAAATTACTCTCTTACAAATTGGATGTTTAGGAGTTATTTTAGGAGGTGTGTATCTCGCAAATAGATAAGTTGTAATGTTGTTGCTATGAGATTAAATACTATGAATTTGAAAGCAACTACATGATTAAATTTTCAACTAAGTTTGCATTCTAAATTTTATACAATGAATAATACATATATAAGTTTTGAAGAGCTCAAAAAACAATATCCAGATGAGTGGGTACTTTTGGGGAATCCCGAAATAAAGAACACAGCAGTTCTTGGAGGTGTAGTATTATATCATAGTAAAGACAAAAAAGAAGTCTGTTATATTGGAAGAGATAAGACTGCTGATTTTTCAACTGTAACAATTGCGTTTGCGGGTGATTTGAAACAACAACGTAAAGTTGGAATACTTCAAAGAATATGACAGTTTTTACATTTGACTTACTTAATGAGCAAAGTGTTATCATCGTAAACGCCTCTATAAAGGGAAAATATAAGTGTAGATTAGCATTAGATACGGCAGCTACTCATACAACCATTGATAGTAATGTATTATATTTTTCTGGTTATGAGCTTAAGAATAGCAAAGGTGAATTTGAGATTGAGACAGCAAATGGAATTATAATTGTTGAACGATTTGATTTGGAAGAATTTGAATGCTTAGGAATAAGCAAAACTAATTTTGAAGTTCAAGTTTATGATTTTTTAGCCCATGGTATAACATCTGATTATGATGGAGTCGTAGGTCTTGACTTTTTAAGAGAACATAAATTTTGTATTGACATCATAAAAGGAGAGTTGACAATAGATATTTAGAATCACATACATTACAAACAGCTTTCAAATGAAATATTAATGCTAATCTATTTATCTGATGCCTTTCTTAATTACCTAAACCCTATCCTTACCATCCCAAAAACACCATCCCACTTCCACAGATAAATAGGGTTAGCCCACCTAAGGCATGTGCATACCTTTCGAGTTTTTCTGTTTTAATAAAGGCTAATCCAAAGTAGCCGAGAACTACCATCAATATCATTGTGGCGAGCGTAACCAAAGTATATACGATGATTAATAAGACCATCCCTGCCCACGAACTCTTTGCAGCAGGATAAAAAAGCAAGGGTATCATTGGTTCGCAAGGTCCTAAAACAAAGATGATAAACATGACCCACGGTGTAACCTTATGGCGTTCTTCTTGCCTGACTACGCCTCCATGCCGATGTTCATATACATAGATATTCCCATCTTCATACATATCAAAATGTTTGTGCGGATTATTTTTGTAAGCCCGATAAAGCCCCCAAATTCCATACACAATGCCAAATATGAGTAATGCCCAACCTGCAATGCCGCCACGCACGTTTTCTAATCCCTTTACTTTAGTTAATGACCAACCTACTGCCGCACCACCTAATCCCAATAATACGGAACTCCATACATGCCCACAACCACAGATGATTGTCCAAACTAATGTTTTTGCAAAACTCCACCCTCTTGACCTTGATAAGGCTATGAATGGCAAATAGTGGTCGGGCCCTGCAGCGGTATGCAAGCATCCCACGGTTACGGCTGCTGTTATCAGTATTCCAATTTCAGATTGCATTGTCAGCTGTTAAAAGGGTTAATTTTCTAGAAATGTCTTGAAGTAAATTAAATAGTTGTTCCCCCTTTTGACCTAATAATCGTATCACCATTCCATTCTTTTGGAGGGATGAGATACCAAATACAATCCCTTCGTGTAAGGATAAAAATTTGCTGATTGCTTTATTCAACTGCTTTATATCTGCTGTTTCATTCAAATAAATCAATGATGCCTGATGTGTAAAGCCCTCTAATTGTCCGATAGAATGCACATTAATAACGGTAGGCTGCACCAACAAATTTTCCTTGATGATTAACTTATTGTGAAAATAAATTTCCGTACAATTATGGTATTTAGAAAATTTGAACACCTCACCATTTAGCTTTCTGCCACAAGTCAATACTTCACCCCAAACCAAGGTGCAGCCTTCCTCTAAGTAAATTTTATTGATTGCCGTGAAAATAGAGTCTTCATGCGGCACAGCAGGATGCGGCAAATAGATGAAGGAAGAATGAGGCTGTAAATGCACATTCATGTTTTGAGTAGCCCCCATTTTCATGTTAAACAACCTTTGATAGGACTGTGTATGCAACTCAAGGACACAATTTGCAGCTAATTCAACCTTCAACTCATACTTATCCTCATCTAAGATACCCGGCGAAGAACTCATCAGCATCAAGTGCAACTTATTTGATTGTTTATCTTCAGTAATGTTTGCCACCTTAAAGGGGGGCGTAAAAAAACACTCCTTTAGATAGGTAACACCGTTGCGAAGGGCAGTTGTAATATATAGCTTTGCAATCATCTACAAAGGTTTGGTTCAGAAACAGTTTCCATTAAGGCATATTTTCTTATCCATCCAATTACATCTTCTAACCCTTGCAGACTCATTAAATTGGTAAAAATAAATGGGTTTCCTTTACGCATCAGTCTTGCATCACGTTCCAT
>CANCPA010000196.1 GCA_947379895.1 Chitinophagaceae bacterium
AAGAAAAAGCAGGAATAAAATAAAGGGTGAAAACAAGAAGCAGTATTAAAAAACAAAGCTGTATTCTTGCATAAGTAATAGCCCAAATTACAGTAAACTAATATTAATATTAACACCAAAAACTGTCAAGTAATTTCAGGAAGGGTCAATCAATAAAAAATTAATCAATCCTTGCCTAACTAAGTAATTTCTAGCCCTAGAAATTGCTTGACTAGAGTTACCCAAGCAAATTCTAACCCTAGAAATTGCTTGACTAGAGTTACCCAAGTAAATTCTAACCCTAGAAATTGCTTGACTAGAGCTAGCAAACAACTACTCACTCTGATAAGTAATGCAAAAAACTAATCCAAAAGAATTGTAAAAAGAAAGGAAGAATACTTCCGAAAAAAAATACTTACAACTCCTATTCCTTTTTCCACTCACCTGTCTTTATATTAATACTCCAAGGACTTGGTTTTGGTACCCAAAGTTTGCCCTCTCCTATTTCCAATGGCATCCATATATATCGGGAATCCCATTGTGATTTAGGTTTCCATATATCTGCCAAGAAAATAATAGTAGTTGACTTTGTCCCTTCAACCTTTAATAACATAGTTGATTGACCTCCATAAGTATTTGTTTCGGGAGGGGCAATATCCTTAAATTCACTCCAAGGACCACTCAAAGAAGTAGCTGTTGCATACTTATTTGGGTTTGCCCGCCAACCTGTTAAGGCAGAACCAATTGAATAATACAACCCCTTGTAGTGAACAATTGCACCACCTTCCATGTGGGCAGGAACGAGGCAAACTTCCTTCTCTACATTCATATAATCATCAGAAAGAGTGGCAATGCGAAATCCAAATTTACGGTCTTCAAATACCAAATAAGGAGTACCATCATCATCTATAAACTGACCAATATCCCTACTTTCATGTCCAAGAGGACTAAATCGTTTTACAAATTTAAACTGACCATCGGGTTTATCACAAACTGCAATACCAACCTGTGCAACTTTATAACTGCGATTGTCGATGTGCATATACATCACAAACTGCTTGGTCTTTTTATTATAAAAAACCTTTGGCCTTTCTAAAATCCATTTAGGCCCAAGACTATCAGGGTCGCTCATCTTAACTACATCACCCTTGAAAGTCCAATTCATTAAATCCTGAGATGAATAACAACTAACATAACGATAATTGCTATCAAGTCCCTGTGCCCTCTCCTCTCCGTACCAATAATAGGTCTTGCCAACTTTTGTGATACCCCCACCAGGCGCCTGAATATGATTGCCTTTATCGTCAGGCCAAATTTCTGTTGGCTTAATGATTATTTGTTTTTGGGAATTAGCAATGCCTGTAATTGCAATTGAAGCAATTAGAAGGACTGTTTTAAGTGCTTTGTTCATACTATTTTATTTATTTATTTTTTTGAACGATTTCGACCCGACAGGTTTTATAACTTACACCTGACAGGTTTTCAAAACCTGTCAGGTCTGTTTATTATTTCCTATTAATACTTGAAATAAATCTTTCAATTGCCGCAGTAAATCCTTCTGCGTTTTCAAGATTACTCACATGTCCAGCGCGAGGAATGAAAACTTGCATTGCAGAGGGAATTAAAGGCAATAACTGATTCTTTTGCTGTGCATCAACATCTCCTGTTAATACCATAACGGGTACTTTGATTTTTTGCGATTTGAGTTTAGCTGCCAAATCATTACCCAACAAAAATCTAGGTTCTATGTGTAATGGCTGCCAAGCAGTCCATTTGTAAATCATGTCCCAAAGTGGCTTACGAAGAGATTCTATTGGTTTTCCATCACGAATAGTCAATGCATCGTACCAAACCATCTTATTTTTCAAGATACCGAAGTTTTTATACGTTTCAATTTCATTTCTACGTTTCTCAATATCCTCTACTTTCCAAGGTTCAGAAGGGCCTTGAACATGAAAAACATCGCCACTAGCAGCTGTGGCTGAGAATAAACGGTTAGGATTAAGTGCAAGAAAATCCGACACAATAAATCCACCCATTGACAATCCTACAAGATTCGCTTTTTGAATATGCAGGAAGTCCATCAATTGCAATAAATCTTTTGCATGCAATTGGTTGGAAAATTCAGTAGGCATCGAGGAACGACCATAACCACGAACATCGTATCGGATGACATGGTATTTCTTTGCCAAAGCAAAAAATTGTGGGTCCCATTCATAATGGTCGAAAGAATGCCCATGTATAAAAATAATTGGTTGCCCCTTTCCTGCCTCTTCATAAAATAGCTTACCATTTTCAATCGGAACAAAGCCTTGTTTCACTTCAGGATGTGCCGCATCTTTCAACACTTCCCTTACCAATAAAGGCAGAATTGGACTTGTATAGAAGGCATTGAATCCATGCTTAATTGCCTTTTCAACATTCACCCTTGCTAAGAAGAACCCATATATATGATTCACTTTATCAATCCAAGGATAGGCACCCGCCCATGAAGGACTACTAATTAGCGTCGGCTTTCCATTCGCATCCACTTCTTCCCTCCACTCTCCTAGTCCATAAACATCCTTTCGAAAATCCTGTCTTACGTTCTCCACAAACTCCCCCTTCTTAACAATCGCATTACCCACATGGTCTGCCTGCATGGCAACAATCACTTTTTTAGAAAGGATTCTTTTTCCTGCATACCCCCCCTCATTGCTAACCATATTCAGAAAATGGGCATAATCCTCTAGAGTAGTTCTTGCCCCGCCACCTAACATAGGACTATGACCGGGAGTAGCATCTACGGGTGTGAAATGTGTATTTGACATGCCTAAAGGTTTGGCTATCTTTTCTTGAAAGAGAGTTTCCCAGTCTTTTCCTGTAGCCAATTCTGCCATTCGTCCAGCCACTTGCATAGCCAAACCACCATATTTGAATTTTGTTCCTGCTAGTGTATCAGCGGGAAGATGAACTATATGTGCAACAGATTCTTTCAGCGTTTGATAATTATCTGTTTGTTCACCCTTAGGTTGATAATCGGGAAAGCCTGAAGTATGAGATAATAATTGTGCTAGAGTTGCCTTACCCTTTTCATCATTAAATTCAGGCAACCATTTATTTACTTTATCATCCCAAGTAAGTTTACCATCGTCAACTACCGCAGCAATAGTTGCAGCAGCTAACCACTTCCCCGCCGATGCGATATAGGCAACTGAAGTAGGAGTATAAGTTCCAAATTGGTGTTCATAAATGGTCTTATTATCCTTAACAACCACAATTGATGCGCCATTATAGTAGCCACTATCTATCCAAGATTGTACCCTATTTTGCAGATAATTGAAGTTGAACCCGTTTACTTGTGTCTTCTGACTAAAACAAGCATCATAAGACAACAATAATAACAGGAAAATAAAACCCTTTGTAGAATATTTAATCTTACAAAGGGTTTTTAAGTATGAGGAAGCGTTCATTTAATGTTTTACTTTATACAACTTAAATCCAAATAAGAATATTACGAAGTAGCAAATAATTGGGAGATAATAGGACTTTGCAATGTCTTGATTAGCAATCAATCCCATAAAGAATGGAAAACATGCACCTCCAACAACTCCCATAGAAATAAAAGATGAAGCTTGCTGTGTATGACTGCCAAGGTTTTTCAATCCCAAACTAAAAATGGTAGGGAACATAATACTAAAGAAGAAATTAATCATAAACAAAGCTGAATAAGAAGCCCAACCCCATCCTTGTGCAACCAACAAACAACTTATGATGCTACCGAAAGCAAAAGCAGCCAATAACTTATTTGGGGCAATAAATTTCATAAGATAAGTACCTACAAAACGACCTAGTGCCATCATAGCCATGAAACCCATCATGTAATTAGCGGCCTTTTCGTCGGAGAAGCCCATCACTTTATTACCATAATTGATAAAATAAGACCAAGTTCCTGCCTGTGCAGCTACATTAAAGAATTGTGCGATTGCAGCCCAAACAAAATGAGAATGTTGATATAATTTTTTACTTGGCTCCACATCTACATTTACTGCATCAACATCAACTTCTGCCTCACTAGCATGAGGGTCTGTCAAAGCAGGTATTTTTACAAAAGAAAAACAAATACCAACAACAACAATTGCAATTCCTACACCCATGTACAAGGACTTAACAGAATCTAGATTATTGACTGCTTCTGAACCCGCTCTTAATAGAAAATAGCCTCCAATTGCAGGTCCGATAATTGTACCAACTGCATTGAAAGACTGTGCGAAATTTACGCGCTGATCACTCGTTCTTTGGTCACCTAAGGAAGCAGCAAAAGGATGTGCCACTGTTTCAAGAGTTGCCAATCCACAACCTACTACGAACAGGGCAAATCTAAAAAAAGTAAAAGAAACAGCATCTGCTGCAGGGATAAATAAGAAACAGCCACCTGCAAAGAGTGAGAGTCCTAATAGCACTCCTAATTTATACCCAAAACGTTTCATGAAAATACCTGCAGGAATACTCATGATAAAATATGCACCAAAGACCGAAAGAGGAACAAGACCTGATTGGGATTTTGATAATCCAAGAACATTCTGAAAGTGACGTATTAAAATATCACTCATCGAGTGTAAGACACCCCATAATAAAAATAGAGAAGTAACAAAGACGAAGGTGACGATAAATCTTTTCTCGGTAAACGAAGCTTTTGTACTCATAATGTGAATCGTTAGTAATTAATAATTAAAAATGTTTATAATATTGTTTTTGTTTAATCAAAAGTTGTTAGGCTTTTAAAGCAACAAGCACCACCAATTAAAGCAGAAAACTCACCCATACTAGATTTCTCAATTCTAGGCATCTTTTCCACCAATTTTGATAAGTCGGCAATCACTTGATTCATAAATAAATCCCATCCGTTTGCGATGTTTCCACCAATAACCAAGAAATCAGGATGAGTTTTTTGAATAAACTGATGTAAGAACCAAGTCAAATCAGTAGCAAAGATTTTAAAGGCTTCACGTGCAGATTCATCAGTATCGATTATTTGTTCTAAAAGCTTTACATTCTCTACTCTTTTTCCAGTAAGGTTAAAATATGTACGTACGATTCCACGTGTAGATACAAACTCTTCAATGATTTCTCCTTTGTATGGTGTAACACTCAATTCGGCATCAATTGTAACCCCCTCTTTACTGATAGAAGAACCTAATCCTGTACCTAAAGTAATACCTATCACATTCGTATACCCTTTTGCTACACCACAAAACACTTCCCCTTCGAGAAATGCTTCAGCATCATTTCTGAAGCGAATCATATCGCCTTTAATATTTAGCTTTTCGGCCAACAATTCACGAATATTTAATTGATATAACTCTTCGTATTTATTGAATCCTTTTATCAATGAAATCCCATTTTCATAATCGAAAGGTCCTGGCATTGCAATTCCTACACAGTATTCACCATTAGGATTAACTTCTGCAATTGTTTCAGCCCAAATACCAATTATTTCCTCAGCAGGTGCATGTGAGTTAACTCTTTTTCTTACTTCAGTGTTTGTGATGTATGATTTATTAGCTAAATCAATCAAGCCTGCTGTTATATGTGACCCACCTACATCCACTCCAACTACAAATTCCTTATTCATCTTTTTTGTTTAATAAATTAAAAAACTTAAGCCATTTTTTAATGGGAGCGAAAATAAGCACAAACGTTTAAAGCAGAAAATAAAAAACTTCTTTTTAATAATCAAATTGCCAAATCATGATCTAAAAACCTATTTTTCCTTGTATAAAACCAAAGAACTATTTGCAGGCAGCTTACTAATAGTTTCTTTACTAATTCTTTCTTTAGTTATTAAATTAATTGCTCCGCTAAATTCTTTTGGAATACTCATGTCAACTGATTTATCCTTTGTGGCATTCATAGCAATCAAATAGTTGCCGTATTGAAGTTTATAAAAATTCGCTCTTCCGGCCGAAGGATGTTCCTGCCCAATTTTATAGGGAATGCCTTCAGGAATCTTTGCAATAGGTTCCTTCTCTCCTGCTGTTGCCAAATGTAATCCATCAGGATATTTTAGACCTCCGTTAGCAAATGCCATATTGGTATAATCGGGCATTGTATAGTAAAGGCCACTACTATCAAATTGTTCTTCAATCTTTACGGTGGCAATTCTATCATAATTTGGGGTAATTGCATGAACACGACCGAGATAGTTGATGCCGTTTCTAGCCCTCCAATAAAGAGAGGCATAGACAATTTCCTTACCATTCTTGATGGCAATAACCCCATCTTCTTCATCAGAAAAGACAAAATCGGGTTGGTCCCAACTCATTGGTAACTTATAATTCGTAGGCTTTTGAGCCTTCGCAATTTCTAACTGTTCAGGAACAGGCAGCAAACTGTTTGTTACCCGAAAGCCATTGTCTTTCATCCGTTCTTTGATAGTATAAAAGAATTGATTGTCGGCAAACATCTGTTGAGTGAAACCAATCAATTTAGGATGAAGGGTTATAGTGGCAATCTGCAAGGGGCCACCATCCCAAGAAGGTCGTTGTGCATAAGTCACATCACCTGGATAATGCGTATCTCTCCAACCCACGACTACTTCCTGACGCATAGCAGAATATTTTTCATCATCCAACATTGGATAACGAAAATAGGAACGAGCTAAGGCAATCTTCTCTATTTGTACTTTGATTTTGGCATCGCCTGGCAATTCAGGTTGAGGACGAGTGGCGTCGTATATTTCTGAAACCCAATCTATCACTTCTCCATAATTACCTACAAATCCTAATTCTTTTGTTAAGCCCTTTGAGGTTAATTGAAAATAATTTTCTCCTAAATTCTTTATTGGCTTACCATCTTCTCCATCACTTCCTAACCAAGGTGTTAAGCCCACTGATTCATATAAATAATGCAAAGCCACTTTTTCGTCTAAGGCATCCTTGCTACCCAAATCCTGCAATCCCTTATTAATATAATAGATACCATACAAATCCTTAATCATTGTTTGATTTGTATATTGTCGTCTGTTTTTCTGATTCCAATTTCTAGAATACAATAACATACCTGAATAAGCCTCTTTTCTGGTCAACTTATTTCCCGTTCCGTCATCGATAGTTTCGTCCATAAGTCCCTTAATCTGATTAAATAACAAATGAATAGTTTGCCCAATCGGGCCTACTCCAAACCAATCAGAATTTGGCGTGGCATGGTCATCAATAGATATTTTTGGATTGAGTTTAAATGCCCTATAATAATCGTCGATACTATACAAGACTCTATCAACCAATTCCTTATTCTGAAAACCAAAACACCACTTTACCTGATATGATTTAGCCAAAAATTGCATCTGCATCTGATTGAGGGGTTTAGGACTTTTTACCAACTTCTCAATCGCATCATTCACTCTTTTTTTCAAGCCACCCATCACTTCTTCTCCGGGATAAGGTCGCTTAGCATAAGCGGGAGGCATGCCTTGCTTTTCGTCTGTGGGGGGAATAAATGCGCCATCAGTATGTGTATAAACAGCATAGATTCCACGAGTATCTTCAATCATATCCTTTTGGTATTCTTTCCAATTCTTTCCATAACCCCAAATCCATCCCTGACTTCTTATTTCGAAGGTTAATTCAGTCTTTCCATTAGTAAGAGTAAGTGGCAAAGGGAGGGTTGTATAGAAAAAACGTTCGTTATAGAAGGGAAAGTCGCTACCTACATCGAGCATATCAACATCCCCTAAGTGACGGCTACCGATTTGCTTATCACCACAAACAAAATATAATCTATCCTTACTGACGTCTGAACCCCAAAAGCGGGTAGTGATATAATTTTGTTTTTCAGGGTCAACCTTTATGGTAAAAGAAAGACTTCCTCCCTGCCAATTCGGTACTTCCTTGGGCTTAAGCACCCGAGCAGTTTCACCTAATCCACCTTTGATGATTTTACTTTCACCACCGCTAAAACGGTGTGCATTTTCGGAAATTTCATTTCCCAAAATCAATTTATCTATAAAGTTTGATTTCTTGTCTTGACTATTTGCCTTAAAGGCGAATACAACTAGCACAATCAGGGGCAAAATTTTCATTTTATTACTTGTTATCATTTTTTTTATTTCAATGTGACTTATTTTAACCCTAGGAAGTTGTACGTTATAAGTTATAGGTTTTACGTAAAAAGCAAACCTACTTCTGATACAAGTTGCTCAATTTATTTTAAATGCATTCCCTACTATTAAAAAAACTAATCTATATGAGATTCAATCTAATCTATGTCGTTATAAATTTGACCCTATCAATTTTATATCTGAGCCCTATCGTTATAAATCTGAGCCTATCAATTATTCAAAAGAGACATGTAGTTATGCATCCAATCACATTCTTTACTTTTCTGAAACCATGCCTTAAGCTAAAAAGGCATCTACGTATAATAAAAAGAACTAGCGTACTCAAAAAAACGACTAGCGTACTCAAAAAAACACCTAGCGTACTCAAAAAAACACCTAGCGTTAAGAAAAAAACGACTATCGCATTATTTAAAAGAGCTATCTCTATTTTAAAAACATATTTCGTTATAAATCAGAAGGGTATCGCCTGAATAAAAAGAACTATCTGTAACCAATTTTCTAGGTTAATACACGATTTCAACCAAATTAAAGCTAACTCTACAAGGGTTTTGTATCCTTATAAGGTGGGGCAATCTTTTTACGGGTGCATAAATGTTTTTCGCTTAAAGAGTTTCGTGGAGACACGAAACTCGGCAGTCTGCGAGTCCTCACGCAACGAAAAACTTTTATGCACCCTCTTTTTACTTAACAAAGCCTGCATACTTAATTTGTCCCCTGATTTCTCCACCGACACTTGAGTTATAGTTTTGAGTAAAGATGGAGAAATACCATTTTCCATTAATCATATTGGCAACTTCTG
>CANCPA010000197.1 GCA_947379895.1 Chitinophagaceae bacterium
TAAAGTGGGAACAACAGGAAAGGCGCATGTTACTTGTGACTATTTTGGACCCGGAGCCAAGTATATCTGCATCGCTTCGGAAGGTAAGCCAATGCCTGAGGGTACAAAAATGAGTTTGGGAGGACAAATTATTTTTCCAGGTGGCGTAATAGCACCTTCATTTATCATGAATATTGATGGTACAAGGGATAAAATAATTACAGATATGACACCTAAAGTAGATTATTATCTTACTTATATCGTTATGTGTGGCGGCTTTGTGAGTGACTTGAGTGTAGCGATCATCATTGTTTGTGGAAACTAGATTGTTATTGGTTATAAGTGGTTAGCGAAATCATATTTTTTATACGAGAAAAGCCCTTGAAGTAATGTCTTCAAGGGCTTTTTTAATTTACTGATAGATGTAAAAGCAAATAAAGTGAATGACAACTAAACAATCCTCCCCACTTTAATCCAGATTATGCAATAGGACTCTATTACAATTTACAACCACTTCAAACCGGCTTTTACTTGATTTGTTTGACTTCAGCGTAATTTATTATGTCTTCAGACAAAAAATCTGTATAATAACTTGTCTTTTTTGTATTTCTTAATTTCATAACGTGTCTATTGCGTAATCTGTAATCTGGGTTTAATGGACAGCCCTGATAGGCCGTAACTTGATTTTAACTATAACGATTCCTTTCAATCATACTATTACATTTGCAATCGAGTAATATTGCGAACTCTTGTGTTTCTGTAAAATCCTTAAAATACCATGTGGTAAATAATTTGAACTACTTAAAGTAAGAAAGTAATGAATAAGGGAAAGATTGTTGACATGACTTCGGGGCCAATCATGCCACAAATTATTCATTTTACGATACCGCTAATTATAGGCAACTTTTGCATGCTTACTTACAATGCCGCCGACTCCATTATAGTGGGTCGTTATATTGGAGCAAATGCCTTAGCTGCTGTAGGTGCAGCTAGTCCAATTATGAACGTCGTATTATTTCTGATTGTGGGTATTTGTTTGGGTATGTCGGTACTCATGGGAAATTTCTTTGGTGCAGGGGATATTCCTAAACTTAAACGAGAAATATCTACGGCACTGATTGCAGGAAGTGTATTTACAACTGTCATCATTATTTTAGGATTACTATTTTCGCATGCAATCCTATCATTGATGCATACGCCAACTGAAATTATTGACGATGCCACCCTTTTTCTACGTATCATTTTTGTGGGTATGTTCTTCACTTTTATTTACAGCATCTATGCTTCTACACTTCGAAGTATGGGAAACTCGAAGGCCTCCCTTTATTTCTTAATAGCATCTGCTGTATTAAACGTCATTCTTGATTTATTATTTGTTGCAGTTTTAAAATTAGGCATTGCAGGGGCAGCTTGTGCAACGGTTATAGCAGAGGCATTATCGGCAGTATTCTGTATCATATATGTGAGGCAAAGAATACCATTATTGAAATTTAAACGTAGCGAATTTATTTTTGATCGCACACTATTGCGCGAAACAATCATTTATAGTTTAACTGCTGCCATGCAACAAATTACCCTTCACATTGGCAAACTACTTGTACAAGGTGCCGTAAATCCTTTGGGGGTATTTTCGATTGCAGCTTTCAATGCAGTGAACCGTATTGATGACTTTGTTATGATTGCACAACAAAATATTGCTCATGCAACAACAGGTTTCTTAGCGCAGAATAAAGGGGGAGGAAAAGTAGAACGTATCAGAAAGGGATTTTATACAGGCGTGAAAATTGAATTCATCTACACCATTTCTATGATGGTTATTATCTATCTCTTCTGCCGTCAGTTTGTTACGGGCTTTGTGGGAAACGAGGGTGTAAAAGTAGTTGATTCGGGCGTTGAGTACCTAAAAATCATGTCTTTCTTATACTTACTTCCTGCATTAACCAATATTATTCAAGGCTATTTTCGAGGCTTAGGAAATATGCGGATTACACTCAATTCGACCTTCACACAAGTAGTTGGCAGAGTGATTGCTGCCTACATCATGGCCCCTTATCTTGGATTAAAAGGGATAGTTTGGGCTTGCTTAGTAGGTTGGATCTGTATGTTAGCGTACGAACTCCCTCCATTTATCAGAACTTGGAAAGAAAACTAATAGCAGTTCTACATCGTTAATACTCAGAAGTTTTTTACCACGAAGAGATCAAGGGAAAAACAAGGGACACAAAGTTTTCTAATCAAATTAATCCAAATAAACCTTGAATACTTACTTGTGTTTCTATGTGAATACCCTTGTGTTCCTTGCTTTCACTTTGTTTCCTTCGTGGCAAATTCCACTCTTTAGTAACCATTATTTGGCAATATAAATCTCTAAAACTTTATTACTGCAGACAATGACAAGCCGCTTCCTTTACCCACACTTCTACCCGCAACATCAGTGTAAAGACCACCCCAAATAGATAGGTTTTCGTTTACTACATATCCTGCATTTGCCGCTAGGCGCAAATAATAAAATGATTTATTATAATTATAAAATACTTGAGTAGTAGAAGACGTAATTGCACTGCTTATCGAATTTACACCACTGATTGTGCCGCTAATCTTCCAATCATCACTTACAGGAATACCACCTGTTACATTGGCAAATACCTGAAAAGGACCATCGCTAGCAAAATATTGCCTCATTCCAAACTCTATGTCATAATATGGATTTCTAAATCCACCCGTTGCAGAACCTGAAAAACCTAATTTAGCTTCTGCACCCAAAGATTGATAGCCAATATTAGGATAAGGAGTACCTTGATTTTGATACAATGGCACAATCAAACTTCCTGTCAAACACACATGCGTTAAATCGTCGAAATCGTTGAAAAAATAACTTAAACCAAGACTAGCATCCCCTAATGCAAAGGCAGAATACAATTTATTTTTCCCACTAGTATTGTTATCCACCTGATTTACAATTGGAAGATTATATAAAAAGTTCAACCGACGACTAATTCCATATCCACCATATAAATTAAAATAGTGTGAACTAAAATTGCCAGAACCATAAGAATTATAGTTGCTAGTCGGTCCCCAATAACCACTAGCGGTATAGTAATTATATCCAGGAATCAATAAATAACGCCCATATCCAATGGGAAAGCCCGCTCGGGAACTCTGAATAAAAGCGATTGTAACAATAATAATTAAAGTAAGTTTTTTCATCTTTTTTGTTTATAAATAAGGGTACTTTACAAAGGCAACTTCAGTGTTTCCTTTATCCAATTGTTTTCAAAAATATAGAATGATTCGTCAATTCCTGCTTCATTATCAGGACAACTATAAATTTCTCGCTTACTACTCAATACCTGATTGTAAAAATTGTAGGCACATTGAGGAGGACTAACGCTGCTTTTTAATGAAATTCCTACCAATATCGGACATTTAATCATCGGCGCAAAACTAAGGGGATCAAAATAATCCCAAGTTTTAAAGAAGTTGTCGAGATACATTTTATTGGTATTGCAATAGAACTTCAGCGCATTAATTGGCCAAGGCACTTGCGATTTAACTTCTCCTATCGCAAACATTGTACGCAAATCCATCAGCGTCGGTCTATCTAAAATTAACCCCTTTACTTTATTGTCCATCCCCGCAATGACACACGCAATTGAAGCGCCTTGTCCAATTCCTGTAAGGATTACTTTGTTTGCATCTAGACGCAAGTCTGTATTTTTATAAATAAAATCTAACCCACGTAAGGCATCCATGTATTGCGCACGATATATATAACTATCCCTTGTATTGAGACCATTAACTAAATAAGTGCTGTAATCTTGTCTGCCCATATCGGCACTATTTCCAAATCCTCGAGCATCCAAACTAAATACGGCCATATCATTCCTCGACTCAGGTGCAGCTGTCGTTGCATATTCGGGCAATCGATATAAAACAGGATTCTTACTGTGCCTTTTCGGAACACTTAACCATCCTCTTACAGGTACATGACCAATCGATTGAAATTCTATTAAGTAAATATCATTGCTGTTAGTAGAAATATCTCCCCTTCGGGTAACCTTATAAGATGGATTAATATTCGCTAATTCATTTCGGGCATTATCCCAAAAGGTTGTAAAGTCGCCAGGTCGAATCCCTGTAGGTTTTATTTTATCTGGCTCAACAGCAAATACATAGTTAAGGGTTTGACTAAAATGATTGGTATTAATCGTAAAATAAATACTGTAAAATCCTGTAGGTAATTTGGCTATATCAATTTCTACCTCTTTATTGTAAGTACTTACCGGTTTTATAAATAGTGCTATATCCTGATTGTAAACGGAATTACCTAAATCGTTCACCACGTTAACGTATATATTCCCTTTTTGATTGTCGTTGATCGTATTCTTTAGTTTTAATATATACGCTACCTTACTATCCTTTGATCCATAAATACCATTCTCTCGATAGCCTTTAACTTTATAGGAAATAGATGTTTTATCTTGAGAAAAAACAATGATTGAGGAAACTAACAGAATGCACAACAGGGTAGCACGCAGTAAGGTGCTAATATGAAAATTGCCTGTATGTAACATGGGCTGTTGCATTCAAAAAAAAGTACGGTTATATATATAACGTTTAGAAAGGGATAAAATTATGTGTAGGGATAACTTTTAGGTAAAAATCTTTAAATAATGTGCTGTTTAGGTAGTTTATCCACAATTTTTAACTTTGTGTCAACAGCTTTTCCTTCAACCATCTCGAATAGTTAATGCCAAACCTTAGTTCCGTATAGGTATAGTCACTACCTAAATATTCTAATAATGGGGTAGCAGCATCAGTCTCAATGGTTTCAATAGCTTTTAATATTGCATTTACCTTTTCTTCATTCAAAAGCTTGAAAACATCCACTTCATTTGTCTTTACTAGCTGCGCTAAATGCCCTTCGATGGTACTGATAGCAAAGTTCCGTTGCTTGGCAATTTCAGGAATACTCATTCCTTCTAGATAAAGCTTCAAAGTTTGCCCCTGTGTGCTTTCCTTATTGGTTACTTGCTCCCCTTTTTCATTCTTTTCACTAACTTTTTTTTCAATTATCTTATCACTAATTTGGGTATCAAGGCCTTTCTCTTTAGCATAAGCCTGAATGATTTCGAGAAATTGTTGACCATATTTCTCCACCTTCTTTTCTCCAAAGCCTTTAATCTTCATCAAATCATAAGGCGTTAGGGGAATAAACTTTGCCATTTCATCAATTGTGCTCGTGCTTGCCACAAAAAATATCGGGAGATTATCTTTAGCAACTATCTGATCACGCATGTCCATTAATTGGCGATGCAAGATTGGATGTGGACTGCTTGTACGTTTATTAGAAGTTGCACCTGAATAGGCATTTACAGTTAACAAAGGCACACGAATAACAGATTTTTGAAGTTGATAAACTTCCAAATCAAATCCACTTGCCGCTGTATTGATCAGTTTGTTCTTTGCAAAAAGTTCAGCATAAGTTGAAGTAAGCTCATTAAAATATTCTTTGGCATAGTTGCGACTATCTGTAATTGCAGGGGAACGAGTGATTGTTTCGAGCAATTGATTCAATATACCTGAAAAATGTACGGCAGCCTTCTTTACCCTTTCATTCACCACTTCTTTATTGAAGTTCATGAATAATTGCCTCAACTGATTTTCGAATTTGTTGCCTACCTCTTGTAATCCCTTTATTTTTTCGGCAATATCATTTACCCACACCAAAGTTTCTTTATTAAAAGAACTGTGATGCTCGGAGAGGAATTTATGTAGTCCATCAATTGCCCCTACCGCTTTATTAAAGTTGAATAAATTAATGATTGTCTTCTCTAAATAAATTTGTCTGCCAAAAGAAAGGTTCTTTGCAAGGGCATCAGCATTGCTTTTACTCCTATCAAATTCCAATATTCGTTCGTCTGTATAAAGGCTATTACTTGTAATCATGCTTTGCAAAACGAGACCATCTAAGGAAGTACAACGACTCAATGCTACATAAACCTGACCCGGTGCAAAAGCACTGCCTGCATCAACAAGTGCCTTTTCAAATGTCAGTCCCTGACTCTTATGTATTGTGATTGCCCACGCCAATCGAAGGGGAAACTGTGTAAAAGAACCAATCACCTCTTCTTCTATCTTTTGTGTCGTTTGATTAAGGGTATAACGAATATTTTCCCATTTTTCTTTCGTTACAGCAATCGGATTGTCCGAATCGGAACATTGAACATACACTGAAATTTCATCCATCTTAGTGATAGTTCCAATCTTTCCGTTGTAATAACGCCTGATTTTCTCTTTATCATTCTTGATAAACATGACCTGTGCACCGACTTTAAGTTGCAAGTCCATTTCAGCAGGATAGGCCTTCTCGCTAAAGTCACCTTCAATAGTTGCCTTGTAAAGTGTTGCTGCCGCTATGATATTTTGCAAACCACTCTGATTGATGGTAAATGCCTTGTTGTTATGGGTAGTAAGGGTAATATATCCTTCGTTATCACGCGTAGAAAAAGAAGGATTATATCTACTTCTTAGTATTTCCATCGCCTCCTCGTCCATCTTGTGGTTACGAACCTTATTGAGGACATTAATAAAACGAGGATCACTCTGCCGATAAATCTTTTCCAATTCAATATATACAGGCGGTTGCATTTCTGCAACTCGGCTACTAAAGAAATAAGGACTGCTATAAAACTGATTCAACATTTCCCATTCTTCGTTAGGAATTACGGGTGGTAATTGATGCATATCGCCAATCAATAAAACTTGTGCTCCTCCAAAAGGTTCATTAAGTCGTCCCCTGAAATGACGCATTACTGTATCAATTGCATCCAAAGTATCGCAGCGAACCATACTAATTTCATCTATTATCAGCAATTCTACACTCCTGATGAGTTCTCTTTTTTCACGATTTAATTTGATTCGACCCAATAAATGGTGCTTATCCATCATCTTTTCATCTTGTTGATGAACGTCCCTCAAATCAAACGAACTTTTTAGTGGCCCGGGAATAAAAGGGGTGAAAGGCAATTGGAAAAAGGAATGTATGGTTGTACCACCCGCATTGATAGCAGCAACGCCTGTAGGAGCAACGATTGCGCATTCCTTACCACTATTTTCCTTTATATATCTAAGAAATGTCGTTTTGCCCGTACCTGCCTTACCAGTTAGAAAAACATTTTCGTTGGTAAATTGTACATATTCAGCCGCAAGACGAAATAAGGTATTTTGTTCGGTAACCATAATCGGGTAAAAGTAAAGTATATAAAGTTTTTTGTCAAACTAAAATATAAATCCTCATTTTAAATTAAAACTCTTTCTCTAAAAACTAATTAACCAATTTAACTATCTACATTTTCTATCTTTGGTCTCTTAAGCCATCTAATTGCAACATGCTGACTATTAACCCTAATATTTAATTAATTATTTTGTATAGTCATTTTCAACTCTATTTTGAGTAAATACTTACTGCTATATGAATTTAAAAAATATAAAGATTGTCTCTGTCATTGCAAGAAATTGCTTTTTCTTGCTTTTACTCTTTTTAACCCATAAAGTTAATGCGCAAGTCACAGGTGACTATCGCACTATTGGCACTGCCACATTCGGTAGTACTTCTAATTGGCAAACTTACAATGGTTCAAGTTGGGTAACTGCCTCCGTTGCCCCGTATAATCAGTTATCTAGTACCACTCAATCTACATCAGGCAGTACTTCAACTGCAAATGTTACGTTGAGTGCGGCCAATACTTTTGTCTATGTCGGTCAATTTGTTTCGGGAAATAATATTGTCGTAGGCACAACTGTTGCAGCTATTTCGGGCACTTCCCTAACGTTATCCCAAGCCCCTTCGGCATCTGTTGCTTCAAATACCACCCTTACCTTTTCATGGAGTTATACTACAGGGACGAATACTTGTACCACAAATAGCACAACAACTGTAACGGTGCCTACTACAAATGGAATGGTGGTAGGACAATATATTACAGGAACGAATATGCCCTCGAATGCAGCTATTGCTTCAATTGTGGATGGCACTACCATTACTATCTCTTCGGCAGCTACTGCTTCGAGTACCACAACGCTTACTTTCTATTCGGCAAGTATTTCTGCTACTTTAGTTTCTACTTCAAACGTAATTACCCTAAGTGCAGCTAACCCAAATATTGTAGTCGGTCAATCGGTTTCGGGTTCTAGCATTCAGCCGGGTTCAAAGGTATTAGCAGTATCGGGCACTACCGTTACCCTTTCTCAAAAGCCTTCGGGTTCGAGGACAACGAACCTTAGTTTCGGATTTTTTACCATACCTAATCTCTACATCAACCACAATGTAACCCTAGATAATAATGTGGCAAATACCATTGGCAATATCTATGTAAATAATAGTGCAAAATACTACTCGGCAGGTGCTGCTAGTATCTCGCCAATTAATGCCACTTTCAGTATCGGTGTATCGGGCTATGGTGTTGCCCTTACCTGCGGCACGCTTAATATTGCGGCAAATGCAACAATCATTGAAACAAATATTGCCGCTGCCCAAACAAATACGGTTACCCTAAATGGTGGCGATGGTAGTAATGTGATTTTTAATAACGGCACACTCGACTTCACTACAAAGGGTTCAACCGCAACGAATATCACTTTTGCCACTGCCAACCTCAATAGCAATGCAAATACTGCCGTTAGTGGTTCGGGTTCTTTTGCCTTCAATAATATTACTGTATATATGGGTTTCACAGCCGGAAATGTGGTGGATATGCAATCAGTTTTCTCTATGGCAACTGCTTCTACCACTCAAACCCTAACCCTATCTTTTGGTACTTTCAAGATGAGTAGCGCCTCTACGATTACTCCTATAGGTAGTACGGCTAC
>CANCPA010000198.1 GCA_947379895.1 Chitinophagaceae bacterium
GGATATTAGAATTATAAGTGTAGCCGGCGTTGGAGCTGAGGAATTGGGTGGTGACTCCGACCGACGCCAGATTCACGGAGAAAGGAGCGACCCCGCCGTTGCAGGTGCCGCCTCCGTTACCGCCGTAGGAGGTTGTATTGACATAGACAGCGCCACCCACGTTAAGGGACACTGATCCTGACGAACCCGCACTGCCGGGAGTACCACTGAAAGAAGCCGTTGTTGCCCAGACGACGGTCGTACTGGTCAGGGTGCCGAGGTTGATATCAAAGGGCTGAACCGTAAACTGAGGAACGACAAAGGCCTTCTGTGCGGTCGTGGAGCTCTCCGCCGGGAAGTTAGTGAACGTGTCGGTCAAGCTGAAGGATTGCAGCGATGTGACTGCCTGTGCGGGATTGGCCTGGGTCACGGTCAGCAAGCCCAGGGCTGCCATCGCCACAAATGGGGCTGCCGAGAGCCGAAACAAATAATCGCACTTGAACAGGGGTTAGCTTCATTGACTGACTCTGTCAAAAAGGTAATGGCTAATCCAAGTATCATAAATTTCAATAGACCAGCTTTTGAAAGACAGTGTGTCACTTCCATACTTACCAATAAACAGTATTTATTATTCTTAAATTTAAATGCTGATAGATGGGCAATTTCAAAAGCACAAAATTTATGGGCTTCAACCATATCAAAAGGAGAGGACGATATGTATTTAAAAGATACTGTTATCAAAGAGGCAACTTCTTTTCTTAGTAAAAAGAAATTTATTTTAGACTTTTACTATCATGACAAATCAATCTGCGATAGTCTCATCGAACTACTTTATAGTAAATTATCAGACAATGCAAAGGCACTAATTATTGGGAAAGCGTCCTTTGGTATAAGTTCAAATCAGATGATAAAGTCTTTATTGTCGAATAGAAAAATCTTAAAATTAAATATCAATCAAATTCAAGGCGTACTAAATTTGGGCAGATTCCATAAACATTTATTGGTTGATGGAAATAATGACTCATGGTTAGCCACAAACAACGACAGTGCTAATTTTTTGATTAGCAATGAACTTCAAAAATTTCTTTCACATAATCAGATAGTACAGGCAATAATAGCTAATCAATATAACAATGCCAAAGAAGAGGCTCAAAACAAGTGGCTGAATGCTTCCAAAAATGGGATTACGGGGAACTATAAAAAAGATACTATAATTTGCCAGTTGACTTCATATTTTTCAAAGAAGTTCTGCTTTAAAACGCTATATGCAAACAACAGTTCTCAATTATTAGCAGCTCTAGACTCATTAACCAAGCAAACCCCTGACAGTATTATGGCACTAGTAAGAGGGGACAAGTGGTACGGAGCGTACAAAGCAGGATGGGTTGGTTTTGCTTTAACACAGGCAGATAAATTAGATTTAAACAATAAACAGAAGTCCATTTTATTGGCATCTGCCCGCCAAATGAATGCTCTTAAATCATCAGATACATCTACCTCATTTCATATGAAATTGTTAGACTTTCAATCAACAATCAATACACTAACAAATGCACAGTTTTCACAACTCCTAAACATTAAAAATAAACAAAAGGCTTTGGAAATGGCACAGAATTGTTGGAAAGTGGCAGTAATTGCTAAAGCCAACTATAATTTCGATGAAACAAATGGAATCAATGCTCTTTCAACCTATTTCTTAAACAGATATTTTTTGAAAGATTGGCACTTTCAAGATACTGTAAAACAAAGAATATCATTGGATTCATTGGATGGTCAAACCCCAGATAGTCTGAAAGTGCTAATAACTGGCAACAAATGGTATGGGGCAGATATGAAAGGGGCAATTGGCTTAGTACTAAACAATTCAGACTCTTTTGATTTAAACAATGAACAAAAAAGTTTTTTACTAAATGCAGCACGTAAGCTTAATGTTTACAAACATACCCAAGACACCGTGACAAAATTTGATGCAAATACTTTTGAAACATCAAATCTACACTCCATACTTACAAGTAAACAGTTTACTATATATTTAGACCTGAAATACCGTCCATTCACCACAAGCAAAGCACAGCAATATTGGCAAAGTGCAGTAGATTCAAAAGCAACAGGTAATTATATTAAGTCGGATGGGATAAACGCATTAGTAACGTACTTTATAAACAAAGCAAGTTTGAAGGATTGGTATTATCAAGATACTGTAAAACAAAGAGTATCGTTAGATTCTTTGAATGCTGCCAGACCTGATAGTTTGATGGCACTCTTTACTCTAAACAAATGGTATGGGGCAGATATGTATGGATTACTAGGATTTGCATTGTCCAATGCAGATACCATACATTTAACAAAGATTCAAGCTTTCCAAATTTATGCAAGTGGCATAAATGAACGAAAACTAATTATTGCTGCTGAATCACGACCAGATTCCTTAAAGTTTGATAGGGCTGTATATGAGGCAACACAGATGCCAAAGCTATTGTCGGATAGCCAATATACACAATTGTTAAAACTTCGTTTTCAATCCAGTTCATATAAAACAGCACAATCTAGTTGGCAGCAGTTGACAACACTTGGTTTAACTACTAAACTAAATAAAGACTCCACAATTGGGGCAATCACCACCTATTATATAAAAAGAAGCAGCATAAACGCAAGATATGCTAACGACACGGAAACAAAGGCTTTTCTACTCCGCAAACTTGACTTTACGATGCCTTTATCGCTTGTACAACTGAAATATGCACAAAGGGGTGGTACTGGAAAGCCTTCAAGTGGAGTGTATGTTTGGTAATATTTAACCCATCAAAATAATAAAGTATGAAAAAAATAATAATGATAATTACTGCATCTTTTGCAATAACAACAATTTTCAGTCAAAAAATTAAAAGCTATCCACCAGACTCCTGTGGTGCTAAAATTGAATTCGATAATATAAGACACGATTTTGGTGTAGTCCTTTACAACGGGGATGCTTTCCATAAATATGTGTTTACCAATACAGGCTCTGTACCGCTCATTATTAAAGAATGCTTAAAAGGGTGTGGTTGTACTTCTGTAGACTGGACAAAGGAAGCAATACTACCAGGCAAAAAAGGGTTTGTAAAGGCAACTTTCAACACACAGATAGTAGGGCATTTCAATAAAGGAGTTGATGTTTATACAAATACACTTACCCCTAGGGTAAATTTACGACTGATAGGAACTGTAGAAAAATTACCTGGTATCACACCTGAGAACGCAATTAAGGCAAATGTGGAGAAGACCACACAAAAGCAGTCTTGGTAGAAATTTTAACGTTATAATTAATTAACAACTATATTTTAGAATATGAAGAAAAATAGTTCAGTAGTTTTATTAACTATGGTTTTAGCATGTACTTTGTTCAGTACATTAGCTATTATAAGTAACAAAAGTACTTTCTTTTTGCATCGAAGCCATAACAACAATAACTTTAGCAATGCCAATACTTATAGAATAAGTGAAAATGATGGAAATAACGATGATGAATCAATTGGGGGGGCTGAGCAGTTTAATCCAAACACTGACTATTGTGACGAGGGCAGTCCCGATTATGACCCAACTTATTGTGAAAATGCAACTTGTGACCCTTCTTCTATAAATTATAATGTAGATGAGTGCGATGCACAGCAGTGCGACCCAAGTTCAGTGAACTATGAATCTGATTCAGAATGTGAAATAGAAACCTGTGACCCAGATAATGTAAATTATGATGTGGATGAATGTGATGCTCAAGTATGTGATGATACATCTGTAAATTTTGATGCTAGCTTGTGTGAAGATGAAACATGCCTCCCAGATAATATAAACTATGACCCAACAGAATGTGCTCAACAGGCTTGTGATCCAACTTCGATTAATTATGATCCTGAAAAATGTGCCAAAGAAAGATGTGATCCTAATAGTCCAAATTTTGACCCTTCTGCAGTTTGCCCATTCTCGCTGTCGGCAGATGAAAGTGATCAACATCTCGGAATGAATGACGGCACAATTACAGTAACAGTTTCCTCCACAAATGTAAGCAATGATGGTGGGGACTATGAATGGTCTTGTACTGGGCCAAATTATAACGATGCAGGAGAGGGTGATGGCGAATTTCCTTGTTATGGTTGTAAAGGATTGGGGGCAGGTGCTTATAGTATTACAGCAACAGCATTAGGTGGAGCAAATAGTGCTAATACGTCAACTACAATTGATTGCGATATCACTGGAGTAAAGATTACAATACCACAAGGTGGTATTGACCCAGACGATGGTTCGGGTACTAAAGGAGAAATAGACCCAATACTTGAAGGGCAATATATTCCAGACCCAGCAAATATTACTTGGTCTATAACTCCTTCTGGTACATTGAATCAAGATGGTAGCGATGTTTCCTTTGAAAATTTGAAAGCGGGAGATTATACTATCGCGATAACCGACAAATATGGGTGTTCGGTTAATAAAAGTGTTACTGTGTCTAAGGGATGTACTGATAATGGATACTCTTTTAAATATTTTAATATAGGGAATGTTGATGCAGACATTAATGAAAGAGATGCTTTATCTGAAAAAATAGATCAAGGTAGTACTGGCTTGTGCGGAATGGTTATTTTAGCTCACTATATAGCATGCTATCAAACAAGTACCTATAATAGTATGGTTAATGATTTGTTTCAAAATGGAAGTGCTACTAGTCCAGGTGGGGCGGAAATTTATGCGCAGGAACCATTGGAGAGTGTATGCCCTAGTGGTCCAAAATTTCCTGTTAGCTCTAATAATGATGGCTCAAAAATGCCTGAAGCTGATTGTATTCTTTTATCTTCTTTAAAAAATACTTATCGAAATAGTTATGTAAGTAGCCCATATACTGGGGATGATTTTTATGACCCTACAAATGCTAATGCAGATTTAGATGGCGATACACCAACTGATGAATTAAAATTTGAGATGATAAATTGGCTAGGGTTATTTCATACATATGATTTTACTTACGACTATGCTAACTACACTTCACGCGGGTTGGACGCTGTATCAACTTTAACTACAATGGATTCTTACTTTAAACAAAACTATCTCATCCCTATAAATATCAATGCAAATATTTTATTTAGTGCAATCAATGTTCCTTATGATAACACTACTACTAATCCTCCAAGACCAGATCATTGGGCAACATATAATGGTAATTTTAGTTATAATCCTAATTCTGTTAACCCAACAGTTAAATTTGATGTAATAAGTTGGGGGCATAATTATACACTAATAATTCCAAATAAAGTGTTCACTGATTACTTTTTTGGTTATTTAATCGGTAATTATTAAATTTAATAAAAAATGAAAAAAATGAAAAAAATAGTATTTTTTGTAATACTTTCAATTAGCACCTACAATTGCTTAGGGCAAACCAATTTGTTGAAACAGCAATGTGAACAACGTGATTCAATAGACTGGCCACCGTTGAATTTTAAGGGCTTTACCAATCAGCAAGTTAAGAATACCATCATTAAAGAAATACATAATAATGTGGTTATAGATAGTTTTTATTTTTATATATTCGACGGGGATAGCATACGCCCAAAATATACTGGCTCGATTGATGGAAGGCAACTAAAGCTAAATGACACCTATCAAATTTGTGTGCCAGAATATCCTCCATACGTACTATCAAATATTAAAACAATTTTAAGAACATTTAGTTTTTTTTCTCGTGCTACCGAAAAGGTAAAAGTTGTAAATGGGTGTGGAATATGGAAATTTGATATAAACGGTGTAACCTATAAGGAATATAATCCTGAGTTTGTAAAAGATTCGGCAAGGGTTTCTAATTAAGGTAAATGAAAAAGATATTGTTTTTTGCAGTAGTATTCGCAAGTGTTTTTTCTTGCAGTGGTCAAGACTCCCAATTGAAACAGCAATGTGCACAACAAGATTCTACAACATCTCCTGTTTTTTTGTTTAAAGGGTTTACTTACAGTGAAGTCAAAAATACTCTTGTGAAAGATTTGCGTAATAGCATCGTAGTAGATAGTTTCTATATAGATACAGAGGAAGAGTTGGGTGATAGTTTGGATTACGATGGAGATTTTGGATTGGGAAGACATATAAAGGTGAGCGATACATATCAGTTCAATATTCCGGGATATCCCCCCTATATACTTTCAAACATGAAAATGGTTTACAAGCGAGTCTACAAAGGCTATTTAAGTCGTATAGGGCAATATGACTTAAATGGAGTTACATACTACAATGCTAATCCAGAATTTATTAAAGATTCTGCAAGTATTGGTAATTAATTTTCTAAAAACGGTTATGTTTCGACATAACCAGAACCATAGGCTAAAAAGAAAAATAATGAAGAAACAAGTTTCCATAATACTAATTGGTTTCATCCTTTTCCAATCTTGCAATGTTCCCGTGCAAAAGCTTGGGGATGTAGAATATGGTAGGGTGATGTTTGAGTTCAACAACTTGGATAAGGTGTTAATTGCATCCAAAGAACAAAACAAACCAATTTTTGTGGATGTGTATACAAGTTGGTGTGGCTGGTGTCGTAGGCTAGACAATGAAACATATACTAACCCTACTGTGATAAGGTATATAAATAAAAATTTTATCCCGATAAAAATGGATGCCGAGCATGGTCAAGGACGTACCTTAGTCAGTAAATATGGCATACACGCTTACCCAAGAATGTTGTTTTTGGATAGTACGGGTAAGGTTCTTAATAGTATTACTGGTTTTAAGGATGCTCCCAAATTATTGCAGGCGGCATACAAAGCAATGGTAGTTTACATTAAACCTAATAATACAAGTCGTTAGTAGAATGCTTGTGCCAAATGGTCAAGCCAGCTTTTAAGATGAATATTATTTAAAACAAATTTAAAAAAGTAAAACAATGAAAAGAATAGTAAAATTGGCAATAATTGCCACCATCAGTTTTTTCAGTATTGCCAGCAAGGCACAAAACAAAACAGCCGATAGCTTGGCAAAACAAGGGGATTATTTTATGAATCGAAGGATTCCAAGTATATATCAGCCAAAAAATGCCTTTGGGTACTATTTGCAGGCTGCCAACCTTGGCAGTGCAAGGGCAATGAATGCGGTGGGTATGTGCTACAAAATGGGCTTAGGTACAAATGTAGATCCCCAAACAGCTTTGCAATGGTTTGAAAAGGCTGCAAATGCAGGCTATACAAAGGCATGGTATAACTTAGGTATGAGCTATAAGGAAAAGCAAGACTTTGTAAATGCCTACCAATATATAAGTAAAGGTGCGGCACTAAAAGACACCCAAAGTGTTTATGCACAGGCTTATATGCTTTACAAAGGCTTTGGTTGTACGCAGGATTATGGTCAAGCAGCAAAACTATTTGCACAAGGTGCTGTAATTGGCATGCCCAACAGCATGTACTTTTATGGGTTGTGTTTGCGTAACGGATATGGCGTTGCGTCAAATACCGATAGTGCGAGATATTGGCTTACACAAGCCGCCAATATGGGTTATACAATGGCGAAGGATGAATTGATGACAAAGACACCTGAAACAGTAATCTACGGAGGTGAATTGGCAAAAAAGATACAAGATGCACAAGCAATAATGCCTATCACTATAGTTGCTAACCAATACCAGAAAGTACAACATCAGGTGGCAGTTAGCGATGTGGCAGGCACCTATACAGGTTATCTCTTAAAATATGATTGGAGTGGGCAAAATGTAATAGAGGCAAACAAGTTAAAGGTGACCCTCAATTATGTAAATGATAGCCTGAAAGGCGTTTGGCTGGAAGATGATAGTATCAATTTGCCCATACAGGCAATGTTAACCAAGAAAGCGATGGTGTTTAATCAGATGCAATACAAAAAAACGAACCACTATAGTCCCAATTTACCAGAATTGACTATTTTTCAAAAGGCATTTCTACAATTGAACCATTCTGATACGACGGTTTATCTGTCTGGAAACATACAGGAATTTATTCCTAGAAGAAATGAACCTTCCAAACCCTTATTTCTTGCTTTGCAACGTGTTGCAGCAAGCAACAACAAGGGAAATATCAACGTCTCCAATGAGGATGGAAGTTTGATGATATCATCACCATTACATGCGTATCCAAATCCATTTGGCACTAACTTAAACATTGATTTTGAACTGAATGAAACCTGTAAGGTTTCAACCCAATTGATTACTCTTGATGGGAAAATTGTCTATGATAATCCCGCAGGTACTTTAATTGCAGGTAGCTACACTTTACCCATCCAAACTCAACAGATAGCAGATGGCTATTACACTTTAGTATTAAAATATGGTAATAAGGTGAGGACAGCCAAGGTTGTGAAATTGTAAAAAACTAAAACTGATAAAATGAAGAAAATATTATTATTGTTGATACTGTTTTTTAATATTGTACCATGCATGAAAAACGGTCATATTAAATTAATATCATTTATAGAAGTTAAAGCTGATGGATTCGGGGATGGAGAAATCAATGGGGAAATGATTGGGGCTGATGGGTTAACCAATTCCGAATGGATGGCCCTTTCAGACCCATCAGGAAATGGTGTAGAACGTTATTTAGATAACTTGAAACCCGATGATAAGATTACTCCAGAGTTTGTAAAGGAATTGGGAAATCCAGAACTTCAGGCTTCAATGGAAATGCATACCTATACTACCCCTGAAAGTAAAAATTGGGTTGAGGGTAGATATGTCTGGATTAATGAACCTACGGCAATGATAACAGCATATAAATCGGGTTTTGTGTGGATGCCTGGTCATTATGAAACATCTGGTGGAGAAACAGTAACCTACTATACTTCTAAACCATTTACTTTACCCTCAAATTGGCCTACAACCCC
>CANCPA010000199.1 GCA_947379895.1 Chitinophagaceae bacterium
CGTCATACGATTGTGGTTAAGAGCAAGTTGGATAGAACTCAACCTGTTATAGAAACGGTTTGCGATATTTGGAGGACAGCCGAATTTCATGAAAGAGAAGTGTTTGAATTGTTCGGAGTGAATTTCTCCAATCATCCTGACTTGCGGAAATTGATTCTGCCTGATGAATGGGAGGGATTTCCATTGAGGAAAGATTATGAAGACCCAATTAACATGATTAAACTGTGAGTTGTACGTTGTGAGTTATACGTTGTAAGTACTACGTTATACGTTTCAAGTTATACGTTGTAAGTTTAAAGTAGACTGAATTGTGACGTAAGCTGTTCCATTGATTTTGGTTTTATTCCAAACAGCAAACAATCAATTTATTCATTCAAATTATTTAATTAGTGACATGTATCATATTAACGAAATAGTCAAGAATAACACATTAATCCCCTCGATTCTTGCCGAGGCAGATGCGAATGACTATATAATAAATATTGGTCCGCAACACCCTGCTACTCATGGCGTGTTGAATCTATTGATTACATTGAATGGGGAAACTATTAAGAAAGTGGAGCCTCATCTTGGTTTCATACATCGCTCGATGGAAAAGATGTGTGAAAGTTTGTCCTATCGCCAATTTATTTATGTTACTAGTCGGATGGATTATCTGTCTGCCCATATCAATAATCACGCTTGTGCCTTGCTTGTAGAAAAAGCCTTACAGATTGAAGTGCCTGAAAGAGCTCAATATATTCGTGTAATCATGGATGAATTGACTCGTATTGCCTCACATTTACTTTGGTGGGGAGCGATGGCAATGGATATGGGAGCTTTCACACCTTATTTCTATGCTTTTAGGGAAAGGGAGTTGTTGACTGAAATCATGGAAGATACTTGCGGGGCTCGTCTTACGATGAATTATATGGTACCGGGTGGGGTAATGCAAGACCCACATGAAAAGTTTCAGCATCGTGTGACTACTGAATTTCTTCCTTTATTGAAATCCAAACTGCATGAATATGAGGAATTGGTAACTGATAATATCATCTTTCAAAATAGGGTGAAAGACGTAGGCATTCTTTCAAAAGAGGATGCAATCTCTTATGGTTGTAGTGGACCTACTGCAAGGGCAAGTGGCGTAGAATGCGACATCCGTAAATTATATCCTTACGATATATATAATAAGGTAGAATTTAATGAGGTGTTTGAGACTGCAGGCGATTCGATGGCGAGATATTTAGTTCGGATGAAAGAGATAAAAGAATCTGTATCTATCATTGAACAATTGATTGATAATATACCAGAAGGAGATTTTCAAGCAAAGACAAAGGCAGTATTGAAATTACCGAAGGGCGAGTTCTATCAACGAGTAGAAACAGCAAGGGGCGAATTAGGCATTTTCGTTGTTAGTGAGGGCGGAACAACTCCTTACAGAATTAAGTTTAGGAGTCCAGGATTCTCGAACCTTTCTTGCTTAGACCATATTACAAGGGGCAGTAAAATTGGGGATTTGGTTGCGTCGATGGGAACATTGGATTTGGTGATTCCGGATATAGACAGATAAAAGAGTGATGAACTATGAGTGATGAGTGATGAGTCATTAGGGAAAGAGGAAAGGAGGATAAGAGGGAAATAGGCAGAGTGGAGAAGTGGAAAATAGGTTAAGAGTACAAAAAATTGTGGACTTTGTTTTTCCCTTGTTCTTCTTGTGGTAAAAAAAATATTTAAAATAGTTAATTAGAACGAAGATGATAAGTTTTGAAAATATTGTAAAATGGATACAGGCTTTTCTAAGTGCACATTTACCTCATATTTGGGTATTGGCAGTAGAAGCAGTCATCATCATAATCGCTGCTATTGCATTATTTGCCATATTAGGTCTTGTTTTGGTTATCATGGAAAGACGTGTTGCGGCTTTTATGCAAATCAGGTTTGGTCCAAATAGGGTTGGTCCGTGGGGATTATTACAGAGTACAGCCGATACTATCAAACTTATTATGAAGGAAAGTATTGTTCCTGATAATTCTGACAAGTTCCTGTTCAATTTGGCTCCCTTTATGGTGATGATTCCTGCTATGCTGATACTTGCCCCTATCAACTTTGCAAAGCATTTTTTTATATGGGATTTGAATATCGGTATCCTCTTTGTCTCTTCTATTTCTTCTATATCAGTTATCGGCATCTTGATGGGCGGATGGGCAAGTAGCAACAAATATTCCTTACATGGTGCGATGCGTAGTGGGGCACAGATTGTTAGTTACGAATTATCTGGAGGATTATCCATTTTGACTATCATCGTATTATGTGGAAGCTTGAAAGTGTCCGACATCATTACCGCACAAGAAACAGGATGGTGGATTTTCAGGGGTCACATTCCTGCAATCATCGCCTTTGTTATCTATATGATAGCGGTTACTGCCGAAACAAACAGGGCTCCCTTCGATTTGGCAGAGGCTGAAAGCGAATTGACAGCAGGGTTCCATACAGAATATTCGGGAATGCGTTTCGCCTTATTTTTCTTAGCAGAATACATCAACATCTTCATCGTTTGTGCAGTAGGTGCCACCTTGTTTTTTGGAGGGTGGATGCCATTTCATATCGGAACTTGGCACGCCTTCAATCATATCATGGATTTTATCCCCTCATCAATATGGTTTTTCGGTAAGACTTTCTTCCTTATTTTTCTAATCATGTGGTTCAGATGGACTTTTCCTCGTTTAAGAATTGACCAATTATTAAATCTTGAGTGGAAGTACCTGATGCCAATAAGTATGGTGAATTTATTAGTGATGACAGTGTGTGCTATTTATCATTTGCATTTTTAGAATGTATTAATACTTTATAAAAATATGTTTATTGTAGAATATTTAAAAGAGGTAACAAATGCGGTGAAATCATTAGCGACGGGCATGAAGTTGACGGGCTATTACTTTACTCACCACAAGGAAATCATCACACAGGAATACCCTGATAATCGGGCTACCCTTAAAATGGCCGACAGATTTAAAGGGGAAGTGGTCATGCCGCATGATGCAAATAACGAACATGCTTGTACGGGCTGCACTTCATGTGAATTAGCTTGTCCGAACGGTTCCATAAAGGTCATTACGAAATTTGATATCAACGCTGATGGAAAGAAAAAGAAGGCAGTTGACCAACATATTTATCGGTTAGATATGTGCACTATGTGTGGGCTATGTATTGAGGCATGCCCTACCGATGCAATAAAGATGGCAAATACTTTTGAACACAGCGTTCCCGACAGGAATATGTTGGTTAAAAGATTAAATAATAATGGTTCTAAAATTAGGGAGGGAGTAGAATAATGGACATTTCACAAATAATATTTTATTGCACAGCAACCTTTATTTTGGTTACTGCATTTCTCGCAGTCACTGCTGCAAAGATTTTCCGTAGCACTATATGGTTGCTGTTTTCGTTATTTGGAATCGCATCCTTATACTATTGGATGGATTTACAGTTCATCGCTGCCGTTCAGACTGTCGTTTATGTGGGAGGTATCGTAGTGTTGATTATCTTCTCGATTTTCCTTACACATAAGGCGAATGATGCAATGCCAAAACCTCCTTTGATGAGGCAGGTATTAGCTGCACTTGCATCTTTGTTTGGGATAGCACTGGTTTTGTATTTGGTTTATCATCATGTATTTATCACCCCGCCTACTACAGTTATAAACGCAAATATTGATACAATAGGTTTTCAACTGATTAGTACTGAAAAGGGGGGATATTCATTGCCTTTTGAGTTGGCGAGTGTGTTGTTGTTAGCATCATTGATTGGTTGTATTGTAATTGCGATGCGACAAGGAACGGCTCAAGTAAATAGTGTCGATTAATAAATAATAGTTTTTCAAAATAATTTTATGTCACAATCACCGCTTATTCAAATATTATTCCTTAGCACAGGATTGTTCTTCATCGGCATGTACGGAATGTTGACAAGAAGAAACGTAATTACCTTATTGATGTCGATTGAATTGATATTAAACAGTGTGAATATCAATTTCGTTGCCTTCAACAAATACTTATATCCCGAAAAATTGGAAGGATTGTTCTTTACCATATTTATTATCACAATCGCCGCTGCAGAGGCCGCTGTTGCAATTGCGATTATCATCAATTTGTATCGTAGTCATCAATCGATTGATGTGGACGAAGTGAATGAATTGAAGTGGTAATAAGTGAGTGGTCAGTAGTGAATAGTGAGGGTATTAAACACAATAATAAATGAAAAACATAGATAAGATTAGTTTAGAAAATGCCTTTCGTTTGTTTGAAAGTGGTGATATAAATAAGATAGAAGTAGGTTCAACTAAAGGTTTGCAAATGATACACAAATATTTATTTCAGGATTTGTATCCATTTTCAGGGAATATACGTACCCAAAATATTGCGAAGGGGGGCTTTAGATTTGCGAATTCATTATACCTTACCGAGGCATTGGCTAAAATAGAACAAATGCCAGAAAATAGTTTTGAAGAAATTATTGCCAAATATATAGAAATGAATATCGCACACCCTTTTATGGAAGGTAACGGAAGGTCTATGCGGATTTGGTTGGATATGATTTTGAAAAAGCGACTTAGCAAAGTGGTTAACTGGCAATTAGTTGACAAAATACGTTATATGCAGGCTATGGAAAGAAGTCCCATAAATGATTTGGAACTAAAAACTTTACTACAAGCTCATTTGACATCCGACATTAATAATAGAGAAATTATTTTTAAAGGAATAGAACAATCCTATTATTACGAAGGATATAGAGCAGAATAGTGGTTAGTGATTAATGGTTAGTGGTTAGTTATGAATTATGAGTGATGAATGATGAGTATCAAGTCCTGAAAGGACGGTGTATGATATAAATGGGCAAAACCCATTTATGATGTGTATTTTGAAATATTAGGTAGTTAATATAGAATAAAAGATTATGAACGAGTATTATGTTTTACTGATTCCGATTCTCCCCTTGGCAAGTTTTGTTTTGTCGGGAATATTCGGAAGAAAATATCTGAAAGAGTTTTCAGGCACTATCGGTACGGTTGCCTTGTTGGCATCGGCGATACTCTCTTTATTAGTTGCCAAGCACTATTTCTTTGACACCGAAAAGGTAAATGGTGCCTATCAAAGTATCGTTTTAATGAATCATACTTGGCTAAGTTTTACGCCAAACATCTCTATTCAAATTGGGGCTTTATTAGACCCTATCTCTGTTATGATGTTGGTGGTGGTCACTTTCGTTTCCTTAATGGTTCACATCTTTAGTTTGGAATACATGAAGGGCGAAGAACGTTTTGCCACTTACTACGCATTCCTCGGTCTATTTACATTCTCAATGTTGGGATTGGTATTGTCCTCTAACATCTTTCAAATCTATATGTCATGGGAGTTAGTGGGTGTTTCTTCATTCTTGTTGATAGGCTATTATTTCGAGAAACCCTCTGCGGTTGCTGCTGCTAAAAAGGCATTCATCGTTACCCGTTTTGCCGATTTAGGTTTCTTGATTGGTATTCTCATCCTTTCTTTCCATGCAGAAACATTGGATTTTAAATTGCTGATTGCTAAATTGGTGGATACCCATTCTCCCGAATATTTAAGTATCACTACTGGTTCTTTCTTAGGTGTTTCTGCTTTGACTTGGGGTTTATGTTTGATTTTCATGGGCGGTGCGGGTAAGTCTGCGATGTTCCCATTACATATTTGGTTGCCCGATGCAATGGAAGGACCTACCCCTGTTTCTGCCTTGATTCATGCGGCTACAATGGTGGTGGCAGGTGTTTTCTTGGTGGCAAGACTATTTCCACTTTTCTCAAACGACGAAATTGCCTTACATCTTGTTGGTTATGTAGGCATTATCTCCTCGATGTTTGCTGCGATTATTGCCTGTACACAAACGGATATTAAGCGGGTACTTGCCTTCTCTACTATGTCGCAGATTGGCTACATGATGTTTTCATTGAGTATGGCGAAATACGGTGGCGAAAATGGTCTCGGTTATCTCGCTTCTATGTTCCATTTGTTTACACATGCCTTCTTCAAATCATTGATGTTCTTGGGTGCGGGTGTTATTATTCATTTCGTACACAACAACGATATGAGTGCAATGGGAGGACTTCGTAAGTATCTTCCTGTCACAAATATCACTTTTCTTATTGGCTGTTTGGCTATTTCGGGTATCCCTCCCTTCGCAGGTTTCTTTAGTAAGGAAGAGATATTGACTGCCTGTTCTCACGAAAACAAGACTATTTATTGGTTGGCGTTGCTTACTTCGGGTCTAACGGCTTTCTATATGTTCCGTTTGTATTTCAGTATCTTTTGGAATAAGGAGGCACACATTCATGGTCATCATTATGAGGCTGGATGGGCGATGAAATTGCCTTTAATCTTGTTGGCAATCCTTTCGATTGGTGCGGGATTGGTTCCGTTTGGACAGTTTGTGACTTCCGACGGATTGGTTTTACCTACTCATGTTGACCTTGCCTTCTCGGCACTCCCTGTTTCGTTAGCCTTGATTGGTATTGCGATTGCATGGATTCTTTACAAGGATGAAAATAGCAAATCAACGTCTATTGCTACGAGTTTGGGTGGGCTTTATACCATCATTTACAATAAGTTTTATTTCGATGAACTATACATTTTCATTACTAAGAAGATTATTTTCAACCTGATTGGACAGCCTGCTGCTTGGATTGATAGGAACATCATCGATGGAACAGTCAATCTCACTGCAACTGTTACTGCCTCTATTTCCGAGTCTATCAAGGGCATACAGTCGGGCAAATTGCAACAATACCTGTTATACTTTTTCGGAGGTGTAGCAGCATTAGCATTATTTTTTATTTATCTGATTAAATAGTAGTCACATGAATCTCTCTTTATTTATCATATTGCCCATCGTAACTTGTTTGGCTATCTTATTTGCCACAGCAAAAGAACAGGGTAAATGGATTGCCTTGTTTGGGTCGTCAGTTCAATTGATATTGACTATCATTTTGTTCCTTCAATACAATAGTCTCCCAGCAAGTACTGCCCCCGCTTTTCAATTCGATGCAGTTTGGTATCCCGCTTGGAATATCCATTATCATGTAGGCGTAGATGGAATATCTATTGCAATGATGTTGTTGACTGCCTTCGTTGTAGTAGCAGGGGTTTTGGTTTCTTGGTCACAGGAAACATTAAGCAAAGAGTTTTTCTTCTTATTGATATTATTGAGTGCAGGGGCTTACGGTTTCTTCATTTCCCTCGACATCTTCACCCTTTTCTTCTTCTTGGAAGTAGCGGTATTACCTAAATTCTTATTAATTGGAATATGGGGTAGTGGCAGAAAAGAATACAGTGCCATGAAATTAGCCTTGATGTTGATGGCAGGTTCGGGGTTGGTATTTGTGGGGTTAACGGGTATTTACTTTCAATCTTCAGGTGCACATTCATTCGACATGTTGGTACTTTCCCAATCACACCTTCCTGTAAAGGCACAAATGATTTACTTCCCGTTTGCCTTTGTGGGCTTCGGCATATTCACTGCCTTGTTTCCTTTTCATACGTGGGTGCCCGACGGTCACTCTTCTGCCCCTACTGCGGGTTCGATGTTTTTAGCGGGCATCTCGATGAAGTTAGGAGGTTACGGTTGTTTGCGTGTTGCCACTTATTTGATGCCAGAAGGTGCCCATTATTATGCCCCCTATATCATCGCTTTAGCAACAATTGCCATCATCTACGGAGCCTTCGCAACCATGATGCAGAAGGATTTGAAGTATATCAACGCCTACTCTTCCGTTAGCCATTGTGGTTTCGTATTATTGGGAATTGGTATGTTGACGAAGACTTCAATCACAGGTGCGGTGATGCAGATGGTTTCTCACGGTTTGATGACAGCCCTTTTCTTCGCCGTTATTGGAATGGTTTATGGAAGGACACATACAAGATTGGTGGAGAAAATGGGTGGATTATTAAAAGTAATGCCTTTCATCTCCACCATATTCGTGTTAGTCGGCCTATGTTCTCTCGGTTTACCCGGATTGAGTGGCTTTGTGGCAGAGATGACAGTTTTTGTTGGTTCATGGCAAAACCCTGATGCCTATTATCGGATTGCCACAATCTTATCGTGTGCATCTATTGTAGTGACAGCAGTTTATATCTTGAGGGCAACAGGACGAACAATCATGGGGCCAATCAACACAGAACATTTGATTTTGACAGATGCTACATGGACAGAAAAGACGGCTTCCATCTTATTGTTAGTAGGGATTTTGGCAATAGGTACTGCCCCTTTTTGGTTGACAAACCTGATTGCACCCGTTTCGAATGATATAATACAGCACTTAGCAAGATAGACAGGTTACAGGTTGCAAGTGATGAACTATGAGTGATAAGTGATGAGTTTTACCTAATACTTAAAAAGATTTTATATAAAGAAAAAATGGTTTTATTAAATGAATTGGATGTAAATCATCTAAATCACCTAAAATCATTTTAAATCACAAATTATGACTAACTATTTCATATTGATGCACCACGAATTAATCATAGCAATCACTATCATGGTATTGTTGACGATAAAGGTGGGTAGTGACAAGCTTTCCAATCGATTGGTCGCTAACGTAACAAATGGGTTATTGCTATTAAGTCTTGTTCTCGGATTTATGTTCAAGCCGGAAGGCAATGTCTTTGGTGATATGTTTTATACAAATGGATTTATTCTATTGCAAAAGAACATATTAATTGCAGGTACGCTCATCATCTCGCTACAATCCTCAACTTGGCTAAAGCATTACGAACATACGGCAGAGTTTTA
>CANCPA010000200.1 GCA_947379895.1 Chitinophagaceae bacterium
ACTTTTACTCAAACGCTTTGCTGGTAAGGTGTTCAGATTTTGAACATCTTGTTTGCTGATGATAACATGTTTACTTTTAGCCACTTTAAAAAGTCACCACATCATGCAAAACAGTTTCAGCATTCTCTTTTATTTAAAGAAGCCTAAAGTATATACTTCTGGTTCTATCCCTATTTACATTCGGATTACTGTTGATGGACATCGTTCTGAAATATCTTCAGGGCGGGAGTCATTACCAGAAAAATGGAATAGTTCTGCTGGTAGATGTTCTGGTACCAAGGAAGAAGCAAAGACTTTAAATAGTTATTTAGACACCATGCAAGCTAAGTTCTATGAAATTCATAGAAGACTTTTGGACACAAATGAAATTGTTAGTGCAGAAGTAATAAAGAATATGTTTACTGGAAAGGGTGTTAAAACTCACATGCTTATCCCAATATTTCAAGACCATAATAATCAAATCAAAACATTATTGGGTAGTGAATTCGCAAAGGGAACTTTGACCCGCTATACTACGGCTTTAAATCATACGGTGGATTTCTTAAAATGGAAGTATAATGTCTCAGATATTGACATTCGCAAAATCGACCATCCTTTTATTACTGAGTTTGAATTCTATTTAAGAAGTGAGTGTAAGTGTAATCATAATTCAGCAGTAAAATATGTGAAAAGTAACTTTGGAAAAATTATTCGTAATTGTGTTGCTAATGGATGGTTGGATAAAGACCCTTTTGTGAGTTATGCTTCAAAGATGAGAGAAGTTAATAGGGCATTCCTTGATGAAGCTGATTTGGAAGCTATTGCAACAAAAGAATTCAAAGGAGATAGATTGAACCAGGTTCGAGATATTTTCCTTTTCAGTTGTTATACAGGTCTTGCATACATAGATGTAAAGCAATTGACCCGAAATAATATAAGTATTGGAATTGATGGAGAAAGATGGATTTTTACAAATAGGCAAAAAACAGACACTCGTTCAAATATTCCTTTGCTACCTGTTGCAGAAGGCATTCTAAATAAATACAAGTTACATCCCCAATGTGTAAATGAAAACCGATTATTACCAGTGTTAAGTAACCAAAAAATGAATAGCTATCTTAAAGAAATTGGCGATGTATGTGGCATTACAAAGGAATTGACTTTTCACATTGCACGTCACACTTTTGCTACAACAATAACGTTGACTAATGGAGTGAGCATAGAAAGTGTTAGTAAAATGCTTGGTCATAGAAGTATAAAAACGACCCAGCATTATGCCAAAATTGTTGATAAAAAGGTAAGTGAGGACATGGGAGCTTTAAGAATTAAGTTAGATAAAAAGGCTGTTAGCCTTGAGAAAAAAGCTGTTGTAGTAGCTATTTAATTTTGTTAGTTTCAATTAAGTAAAAGTACGTTTTATTAAAAAAGAGGAATTTAGTCCTCTTTTTAATTTTAATCAAAACTCAATGCTCCATAATATTTAAATCATTATTATTACTGTTGAGAAGTGAAACAAATAAATTCTGATGGAAATAATTAATATTGATTTTTAAAAATATACATTTTGGATAGGGGTAGTTAACTTCTTTATCGTCTTTATTTAATTACGAAAGAGAATTTAAAAATATACTTATAAAATGATATTGCAAATAATCTAATTACATTGATTGAAATGTCATATCGAGTTGATTACATTTGTTTCCAGAAACAATAGAGATTAATAACTCATTATTTGGTAGAACAATTTTAAATTTATTTCTCTCTTAAAAATTGAATCTATAGCTATTGATGATTGAAGGGAAAGATTTGTTTGCAAGAATAAGCGAAAATGACGAGTTTGCCTTTATGACTTTTTTTGATTTATATTCAAAAAAGGTTTATCAGTTTATTTTTAAGTTCATCAAGGAAAAGAGTGAGTCTGAAGATTTAACACAAATTTTCTTTATAAAACTATGGGAAAAAAGGGCAATGCTTAAAAAAGTAGAATCTATTGATGGATACGTTTTTACCATTGCCCATCGAATTGTAATTGACCATTTCAGACTTGTTCAAACTAAAAATAATAACCTAGTTTCTAAAGATTTTGAGGACGATGAATCTTCAACAACACTTTCCGCAGAAGACTTGCTGAACAAGCATGAATTTGAAAAGATTTACAATAAGGCAATTGACTCCTTACCTCCCAAAAGAAAAGAAATTTTCATTTTAAGTAGGCATGAAGGACTTACTAACAAGCAAATTGCTGATAGATTGGATATATCAGTTAAAACCGTCGAAAATCAAATGACATCTGCACTTTTTTTCTTAAAGGACTATTTCAAGCAATCAGATTTTATACTTTTTATAGTTTTTAGCATTTTTTATTTAATGGAATAGGGGTGAGCAATTCTTTTTTCGTCTTATTAATAATAGTAAAACTTAGATTATAATGGATATCAACATATTAAATAGATTTATCAACGATAAATGCTCCGATTTGGAGAAAAAGGAGGTTGAGGCATGGTTGAAAAATCCCGAGAATGATTTATTAATAAAGGAATGGATGAGCAAATATTGGGATGCTGAAAATTCAATTGAATTAGGTGTTTCTAGTGAACCTGATTTGAATCGAATCCGTTCAATCATTCAAGAAAGGATAAGTTTGGAGAAAGATTCCGATTCAGACTCGAACAAAAAAGCAATACTTACATCATTCCAAAAACGTAGAATTTTCCGCTTTTCCGCAGCTGCCGCAATAATTTTTGTAATCATTTCAAGTGCATCCTATTTGTTCTTTGAAAAGGGCTTTTTAAAAGTTGGTACCGCAAAGAATGACAAAATATTATTGAATAATGCCAAGGACATTGCACCTCCTTCAGGAAACAATGCGACTTTGACATTATCTTATGGTGAAAAAGTTAATCTTGATTCTACTAAAAATGGTGTTCTTGCCAAACAAGGCAATGTAAATGTAAGTAAGAATGCAAATGGTGAAATTATTTATAGTGGTCATGCTGCTGATGCAATAACTTATAACACTTTAAGTCTTCCAAAAGGTAGCAAACCTTTTCGTTTGGTGTTGGCAGATGGTACTTTAGTATGGTTGAATGCTGCCTCTTCTGTTACTTTTCCTACAGCATTCAAAGGGCATGAAAGAAGGGTGAAGATTACGGGTGAAGCCTATTTTGAAGTGGCGAAGAATGCGGCAATGCCATTTTATGTTGCTCATGACGATGCGCAGGTCAGAGTATTGGGAACTCACTTTGATGTGAATACATACGATGATGAAAAAGATATGAAAGTTACCCTACTAGAAGGTATTGTAAATGTTTCAAAAGGTGCTTTAAGTATAAAACTCTCTCCCGGTCAACAAGCTAAATTAACTACTGATAATATCAGTTTGTTACAAACTATTGATATAGAAGAAGTGATGGCTTGGAAAAATGGAAAGTTCTTTTTCAAAGGAACTGATTTAAAAACAATTATGCGTCAGATAGAAAAGTATTACAATGTTGAAGTCGTGTTCAAGGAGGATGTTAATTATCAGTTTTATGCAAAGATTGACAGACAGAAAAATTTATCAGAGTTTTTAAAGAAATTAGAATTAACAAACCTTGTTCATTTTACCATAGAAAACAACAAGGTAATCGTAACAAAATAGTCATTTTGAATAGTCGGTTAACCAAATAAAAAACCGCTCTGTGTACGAGACAGAGCGGCGAAATGTTTTGTTAACTTAAAAAAGAATCACCTAGATACTCACATTTTGTAACAAAAACAATTGCAAGGTATGCCATTTATTAATTTATTCAGTTTCTTTCTCCCAGAAAAGAAATTATTTTTCAAAACGTTATTGCTTATGAAAGTTTCCATGATTTTCATTTTAGTTAGTAGTCTTACGCTTAGTGCAAGAGGATTAAGTCAACGGATAAGTATTGATACTAAGAACAAATCTGTTCAACAAGTCTTTAGTGAGATTGAAAGTCAAACGGGTTATTCCTTCATTTATGCCAAAGAACAGGCATTGAAAATGAAACCTGTAAACATTAAGGTTGACAATGTTGATTTAATCTCTCTCCTTGATTTGTTATTCAAACAGATTGGGTTTAATTATGTCATTTCCGAGAAGGATATCATAGTAAAGGAAAAGCCTATTAGTACATCCTTAGGAACTTCTTTTGCTTTACCTCCGCCTCCTCCAACTATAAATATTACAGGTACTGTAAGTGACGAGAAGGGGCTACCACTTGAACGGGCATCCGTGTTATTAAAATACTCAAAAAAAGGCACTTCAACAGATAAGGATGGAAATTTTTCGATGATGATTCCTCAAGAAGGGGGAATCATCATCGTTTCGTATGTTGGGTATGAATCAGTAGAAATTAAAGTGACAAAAGCGACCAAACTAATCATAAAATTAAAATTGATGGAGGTCAAGACTGAAGATGTAATCGTAATTGGTTACGGTACAGTGAAGAAAAGTGATTTGACAGGAACTGTTTCCAAAATAAAAACAGAAGGTTCAGAAGAAAGACCTGTTAGTTCGGTTGAACAATTAATTCAAGGACGAGTTTCAGGTGTTGAAATACAATCTGCTCATGGTGGTCCGGGTAGTGGAATGAGTTTCCTAATTCGAGGTGGTAATTCTACTAGCAATAACCAACCATTATATGTCATTGATGGTTATCCTGTAGATGCAGGAAGTGGAAATTTCCAAACAGGAGGGAATAATCAAGCTGTTGGAACACCACCTGTAAATCCTTTGGCTAGTTTGAATCCAAATGAAATTGAAAGTATCGAGATATTGAAGGATGCCTCCTCTACTGCCATTTATGGTTCAAGGGGTGCAAATGGAGTCGTTTTGATTACTACCAAAAGAGGTAAGAAAGGGAGGGATATAGTGGAAGTGAATTATCGGACAGATGTGAGTAGTTCAATGAAAAAGTTGGCTGTTCTCGATTCAAAAAAATTTGTAAGTTTTGTTACCGAAGCTGCAGCAAATCCGTACAAGTCTGTCACAAACCCTTTGACTGCTACGCAAATAGCTAAAGATACTCAAGTATCTAATAATTGGCAGGATGAAGTATTCCGGCAAGGAATTTCCAAAGATTGTCAAATTGGGCTTTCAGGTGCAGATGACAAAACAAAATACTCACTCATTGGAAATTATACTGATATTGAAGGGATAATTTATAATTCAAACCTTAAAAAGGGCGGTCTTCGATTGAATTTGGATAGGGAGGTTTCTAATAAATTAAAACTTTCAATGAATGTTAATGGGAGCAAATCGACACAAAAGGGTGGTGCTAATGGTATTTCAACAGGCGAAACATCCGCTAGTATCATTACATCTGCACTACTTGCACCTCCATTTTTTATTCCATTCGATTCAACAGGAGACATCATTCAAACGGGTGGTACAACAAATCCTTTAACTGTTACCTACTTAGTACAGGATGTTTACTCTAATGCTGTTTTCTTTAGTAATATCAGAGCAACCTATAAGATTAATAATTATTTTAGTGTCAATACCAATGTGGGTGGCAATTATACACAATCCACTCGTCAAACTTACTATCCAATTGGAACTTATGTTGGTACTGCCGCTAATGGATATGCTTATCTGAATCAACAAAACAGGTCAAATTATCTTGGAGAATTTACTCTCAATTACAATAGAAGGTTTGGCATACATAATATTAATGCAGTTGCAGGAACTACTTATCAACAATGGACTTCTGATGAAAATGCTACTTCTGCACAAGGGTTTCCAGCAAATTATAACCTTGGTTTTTATGGATTTCAAGAGGGACAGATAAGTACAATCCCTATTACCTATCATTCTGAATATGCACTCTCCTCATTTTTAGGTAGGCTGAATTATACAATTAAGGACAAGTACTTGTTTACATTTACTGGCAGGGGTGATGGTTCTTCGCGTTTAGCCGCAGGTCATCAATGGGCCTTTTTTCCTTCTGCTGCTTTCAAGTGGAGTATGAATAAGGAATCTTTCATTCAAAAAATCAATTGGATAAGTACCTTAAATGTTAGGGGTAGTTATGGTCTTTCTGGAAATCAGACAGTGGCAATTGGTCAAACAAGTTCAGGGTTACTTATACAACGTACTGTAATCGGAGGAACTATTGTAGTTGGAGAAGCACTTAATAATATTGCCAATCCTTCATTGGGTTGGGAAAATACACGTCAATTTAATTTTGGAACAGAGTTCGGAGTCCTAAAAGACCGTATCACTTTGGAAGTAAATCTATACAAAAAGAATACTAGCAACCTCTTGATACAATTGCCGATACCTACTTCTTCTGGATTTGGAACATTAACCACGAATACAGGAGAAGTGGAGAATAATGGTCTCGAAATTGAATTGAATGCTAGGATTTTGCAAAATAAACTCAAATGGAATGTTTCTGGAAATATCTCTTTTAATAGAAATAAGATGGTTAACATGGGTGGATTAGGCTCTAATGGTAAGATATTTGGTTCCAACTATTTGGGTGCGGGCAATTTGTTAGGTCAACCAATTCATGTAACGCAACTAGGTAGTCCTATTGGTTCCTTTTATGGATACAAGGTAAAGGGTGTTTATCAAACAGCTGCAGAGGTAGCGGCAGGTCCTGAAGCGAGTACTGCTAATCCGGGTGACTTGAAATATGTTGATGTAAATGGAGACGGTAAAATTACTGCTGATGACCGTACCATTATTGGCAACTCTAATCCTAAGTATATCTTTGGTATTAACAATACTTTTGAATACAAGAGTTTCAGGCTTTCTATTTCTATTCAAGGACATATTGGCAATCAGAAAGCAAACTTAAATCGTTTTAGGTTAGATGCTATGACAGTAGTTCCTTCTAATTTGACCAACATTTCTCAAGCGGCCTATGATGGTCGTTGGACAGGGCCTGGCACAAGTAATTATTATCCAAGTGCAAGGGCTTATGGTAGTTATTTTAACGCTAGATTCTCTGATTTTTTAATTGAAGATGGTTCCTATATCCGATTAAAAAGTGTGGTATTGGATTATAATATTCCAATGGGGCATTTCAAAATGATAAAAAGTGCTAAGGTATTTATCTCTGCTACCAATTTATTTACTATTACAAAATATACTGGTTATGACCCCGAAGTAAATACAAATTATAACAACCCACTTACCCCCGGCGTAGATAACGGTACCTATCCACAAGTAAGAACATTTTCTATTGGGGCAAATATGAGATTGTAATGAAGTTATTTATGTTGATACTTTTTTATTCCACCTTCAAATTAATTTATAAATGAAAAATATTAGTATAAAATTATGGGTTGTTACTCTTTTATTCTTGCTAAATGCCTGTAATAAAATTGACCAAAAGATTTATGACCAACAAACCACTGCCGACATTAAAACACAAGCAGATGTGGAAGTGGCTATAATGGGCGTATATGGGCAATTCACCGCTTGGAATGGTTTTAAAGCACAATTTCCACTTGTAATTTGTCCTTATGCGGATGATTTGTCATCAATTCAAGGGGCAAGTAGTAGTACTTGGGGTACAAAAACTACCCTTAATTCAGGAATCGGAGATGTGGCAAGCATTTGGAGTAGATTTTACATGGCTATATCTAATGCAAATGCAGTGATTGGTTATGCAAATTCATTAAATAGTCTTTCGCCTACTTATAAAACACAAGCACGGGCGGAAGGGAAATTCCTTAGGGGGCTTAGCTATTTTTATTTAGTGCAATATTTTGGTGCTGTTCCTTTAGTCACTTCAGTAGTTGATTATAAAACAAATTATCAAGTTCCTCGTAATTCGGTTGATTCTGTTTATCAACTTATCTTCTCCGATTTATCCGAAGGTGTAACTTCTCTTCCTTTACGAAATGCACAACCTGCCACTCAATATAATCGGGCAACACAAGGAGCTGCACAAGGATTTTTGGCTAAAGCATATCTTAATTATGCTAACTATCTTGATTTAAACAACAGGTCTTCTGAAGCACAAAATTATTATGACAGTGCTAAACTTACTGCCACCGCCGTCATTGGTTCTAATCAGTATGTTTTGCTTAGCGACTTCTCTAAACTTTGGGATGTAAACAATAAAGCAAATGCCTATAACGAAGTAATATTCGGTATTTCTTATACCCGCGATTATACGAATACTGATGCCACTACTCAAGGAAATGCGTTCGCTACAGCTTTCAATCCTCAATCGAGGGGCAATGTAACTGGCCGTATTCCTGGTCATGGTGGCTTAGGTTATATTAGGGTTCATCCTTGGTTTTATGATAAATATACCAATGTGTCTGCATTTCCCTCTGCCGCAGACTATGCGAATGTAAAGGATACTGATTACAGGGTGCAAACAGTTTTTTTGACTAGTTGGATACAATCAAGTACAAATGCTAGCAACGGATTGACCTGTGTAACCTATCCTTATAAACCTGGCCCTGCATCCAATTATTATTTATGTGAACCTCAACCTTATATCAATAAATACATTGACCCAAATGGGGTTACTTCAAATGATAATGCCAATGACCTTTTCTTGTTGAGGTATTCAGAAATGTATTTGATAGTAGCAGAAGCAGAGAATGAAATGAATGGCCCTTCCACAACAGCGTTGGTGGCCTTTAATTTGGTAAGGCAACGAGCAAGAAAAGCAAATGGTACCACACACACTTATCCTATAGATTTAACTGCAGCAGCCGTTCCCACAAAAGAGGCTATGCGGATGAAAATATTTGATGAAAGAGGTTTGGAGTTTGTAGGAGAAATGAATCGATGGTTCGATTTGGTAAGAATGCGTTATTCAGATAATATTAAAAC
>CANCPA010000201.1 GCA_947379895.1 Chitinophagaceae bacterium
ACTAAGGCAGAACCACCATCGGAATTACTAAATGTATATTTAACAGTAAATGCACCTGATGAAGGGTCGTAGGTATAAATATACGTATCAGTAATGCCATATAATATATTTCCTACTACTGTTAGTCCATAAGAAGCACTGGAACCTAGTGGGAAGTTTGCGGTTTCTGAATACGCGTTAGTATTCAAGTTATAAGAGTAAATTCTATAATTTTTAATCCCATATAAAACCCCGTTTAGTTCTACCAACCCATAACGGATTTGATGATTATATGCAATAACCGAATGTATTACAGTTACAGCAGCTGTGCTAGGATTATATTCGTATAAAGTGCCCACATCATTATTGCCACCATTAGAACTTGTTCCATACATCTTACCATTCGATGCTTTAAACAAGGTAATAGGGCTAGCATAACTAGGCTGCCCGGTAGAATTGTATTGAGAAGTAAAAGTTGATGTTGCAGTATTGAAATTATAAATTCTATTACCTGTTACCCCCCATAATAAAGGAGTTATGGTAGATGTTAAAGCAATATCATCAAATGACACTCCACAATCCCCCGAATTAAATGACCAACGCAAAATTGCTGTTCCAAAAACATTAGTTACTGTTGTTGTTGGGCTTGTAGGGTTGGTAATAGTTGCTTTACCAGATACCACAGACCATACACCTGAACCCTGTGTGGGTGTGTTACCACTTACGGTAAATGTGCTAGAACAATTGTTTTGGTCGGGGCCTGCATTTGCCATTAATGGCGAAGTGGCAGTAGGGATTGGACTGAAGGAGAATTCACCTGCAGCCACATAATTGTTTCCACTTTTATATAACCTCCAATATTGTGCAGTTACAGAACCTACATTGATTGTAGTTGTAGCATTATCGGTTGCACCAGAAACGGTAGCTCTCGTAGTCCAGTTAAAACCATCGGTACTTGATTGCAGTAAGGAGCCATTTAAAAGTCCTGCTGAAGCATTTCCATTTAAAATATTGTAGCCACATATAGATCCGCCTGCAACAATCACATTTGTTACCGTTGATGGTGCCGCAAATTTGGCTTGTATCCAAGATTCGCTTGTATAGTTTACAGTTCCTGCGCCTGTAGTTAAATCATTGTCGGATAAAGAAGTAGTGTATATTTTAGAGGCACTTGGACAACTGTTTATATCTGCCTGACTGGCATAAAGCGTTGAGAAAGAATAGACAACAGGATTAACATTAATATTATAATTGTCTGTAATGCTTGCTGTAACGGGTACACGGGTAGATGCACATCCATTTTGAGAAGCCTCGGCATAATAAACCGTAGTTCCTGTAATTGTAGGGGTTGTGTAATTATTGCCTGTAGCTAAAGAAGAGCCACCTGTTGCAGTGCTGTACCATTTAATAGAGCCAACATTTGCTGCTGCTTGTAAGGTAAGTGTCCCTGCACTGCAACGAACTCCAGGAGTTGTGCTTGTAATAATTGGCAAACTTATTACAACAGGAGTTCTTGCAGAGGTGCAACCATTTGCAGTTGCAGCTACATAAACTTTAGCAGATGAATTACTTGCTGCTATATTGCAGTTAGCACCTGTTGTTAAAATAACAGTACCTGTACTATCTGCATACCAATTTAATATTGCTCCATTTGAAACTGCATTTAAAGTATAATTACCATTAACAGCTGTACAACTTTGTAAGCCCGTAGAGCTAATTACAGGCAAGGCTTTACGCGTGATTTGTACTTCATCGAAGGAAGTAAAACATAGATTATCAGTAACAGTCCAACGCAAAATGGTGGTATCGCTGTTAACGGTTACTAATGCATTGGCATTGTTTACATTAGAAAAAGTCGCACTTCCTTTAATGACAGTCCAAGAACCTGTTCCATAAGTTGCTGTTGTTGCAGAGAGGGCAGCAGTATTACCACATATAGTTGTATCAGGCCCAGCATAGGCGTTGATTGTCGGATATTCCGCCAATATAAGTCCAGTTAAGTTTCCAGCAGTAGAGGCACATTTTAGTTGTTTTACAATTTGAAATGCCCCATTAGAAGGATTTAAACGATACAAAGCTCCACTACCATACAAACCGCCACTAGTACTTACAGCATATAGATAACCATCACTTGCCTGCATAAAACTTCCACCACCATTTGTGTTTAAAGAAGAGTTGAAATCGAATTTTTTAGTGGCTGTATTTGTTGTAGGATCATACTCTATGATGGTTCCATTACCATTAGCACCATTTGTGGCTGTTGTAGTGTACATTTTATTGTTAGATGCTCTAAACAAAAAGGAAGGATACCTACCAAAAGTTCCATCTGCAGGAAATGAGTATTTTATTGAAAAAGTATTGGTAGTTAAATTGTATTGAAAAATTTCGCCAAAATCAGAAGTGCCATTTGGAATAATACCGTATAAATTTCCATCACCACCTAATGAAAGACTATTACAGTTACTAACATAACTATTTATAAAATTATATTTAACAACAACTGCGTTGGTAGCAGTATCTAATTCTAAAATGGCACCACTGTTATTTGCCCCTCCATTTCTAGCTAATAAATAAATCTTTGATCCTTTAATAACTGAACAAGGAATGCTATAACCTTCAGAAGTACTCAAATGTCTTATTACGGTATATTGTCCTGTGTTGTAATTAATTTTATATAAAACACCCCTACCATTTGCTCCCCCACCTGCTATGCCAAATAATACGCCCGGATTGGTTTCTAATAAAAAAGTCTCTGCTGGATAATATCCATTTCCATTGCTATTATTATTAAAATTATACAGTATTCTTTGAGTATTGGTACTAGGTTCAAATTCAAATATCGCTCCCTGATTAACTGAACCAGCATTTTCAGAAACACCATAAATTTTATTATTTTTAGCTACCATCAACGGAGCATATAATGTGCCTATATCCGGAGTTCCCCACAATTCCCTGATGGTAGTGATTGAGTCCGTATTTGCATTATAATTCACTAACCTATAAGAACTATTCAAACAATTATAACCACTTGTATAAAAAATGGGCTTAGGTTTAGGTGCAATAATATTTAATGTATCCATATTGTCAGGACAATAGGCACGGCTTACAGTCCAAAGCAACTGTACATTCCCATTGATATCACTCACTTGTGTATTGATATTCCCAGGATTAGCAATAGTAGCTACACCTGACAAAATTGTCCATACACCACTACCACCATTAATGGAATCTGCATGCATAGTTGTAGTAGTACCACATAAATTATTAATATCAGCACCTGCATTTGCCGTAGGTGGGGCTTGACCTATATAAGCAGCAACGGAAACCCTTGGAGAAGTTTCACCATTATAAGTGGTACTCACCATATAAAAGCGAGATGCACTCAAACTTGGCGTAATGAACCTATTCCCAGTGGCTAACGGGGTTACACTACTGTAAGAGTCGTACCAATTAATAGTTCCTACACTTGCATTGGCATATAAGGTATCGATGCCTGCCAAACAGTGTGAGCCATTGGTAACAGTTCTTATAACAGGCGTAGTGACTACGGTAGCCACAACAGGTGTTCTTACACTCGCACATAAGGCTCCTTGTGATTCGACATAAAAAGTAGTTGTATTATTGACAATAGGTGTTGTAAATAAACTTCCATAATCTAATGGACTTCCTCCTGTTGCTACAGCATACCATTTTAATAAACCTGTATTAGCTGTTGCCTGTAAATCTACAGTTCCTGTATCACGTCTTGAAGCACCTACAGTACTAGTAATTGTTGGAACAAAATTTACTGTTGCCAAAACAGGTATTGGTGCTACAGCACAACTTACATTTGGTGCCACATAATAATAAGTATTTGCACTAATGGAAGGGGTATTGAATGAGTTACCCGTATATAATAATGTGGTTGCAGATGAATCGGCGTACCATCTTACATTCCCTGAACCAGAAAAAGCCTGTATGTTTACAGAACCCGATCCACAACGTGAATTTGGTACAGTAGAAACGATGCTAACTGATTTAGAAATCTGGTAGGTTCTATAAGCTCCTAAAGAGGAAACATTATTACCATTTACGCCTAAAATTAACCTTCCATTACTATTGGTTCCATTATTATATGTTATTACATTATTTACATAATTATCACTAGTATTATATGTTGTTATAAAACTTGGATTTGCAGGATTACTTAATTTATAAATTGATAAATTAAAATTACTGTTTGTCTTTCTTTGCCCACAATATAGTTGAAGACCATCATAATAGAAGGTGAGTACACTATTTGTTGTATTAATCGTGGTAGCATAAGAAGGTGAAGTAGCATTAGAAACATTATATACTCTTACACTTGGATTTGAAGAGCCATCTTGATTGGCTACATACAAATAATTTTCAATCAAAATTAAATTATTGGCTCCATATTGATCACCTGATTCCTTTGAATTAATATGCTGATTGAGTGTAGGATTATATGGATTAGAAATATCCACCAAGGTAAAGCCATACGTTTTATTAGATAAATAAAGAATATTACCTTTTTTCTGCAATCCGGTTCCAACCTGCCCAATTCCTGTTAATCTTGCGACTCTATTAGGAGATGAAGAATTAGAGATATCAACTACATCTAAACTATTTTGATTGCTATTATTAATATATGCAAAATTTCCATCTACCAAAACGGCTGAAGGGTTATCGAAAATGCCATTGGTCACACCCAAAACACTCATTGAAGCAGGATTAGAAATATCGATAATTTTCAAATTATTTTCTCCATAATTAACTGCATAAATTTTGTTGTTTGCAATAACCATATTTGTTACGTCGCCAAAACCAAACATATTATTAGTTTGTAAAAGAGCAGGTGCCCCTGAACTTAAATCATAAGAACTAATACCTCTACCATTTCCTACAAAAAGATAATTTCCAGAAATAGCTGTCGTGTTAGAGTAGCCAATAGTATTGATAAATTCATTAACACCATTATTAAAAACAATATCACTGCTTGAACCTACGCAAAGTGGCAAATCCTTTACAGTTACAGTTACAGGAACTCTAAAGGAACTACAACTTCCATCAGTGGCCCCAACATAATAGGTAGTAGTTGTACTAATGGTTGGTGTGGTAAAACTTGCACCTGTTGCAATAGGTGAGCCACCACTTGTTGCTGTGTACCAATTGATAGTTCCAGTTGTTGAAGTAGCACTTAAAATAGCGGTACCAGTTCCAAAACGAGATGTAGGTGTGGTGCCTGTTATAGATGGAGCAGTGGCTGTAGCGAAATCGTTAATTCCCTGACCATTGATAGTATATATATGGCCTAATCTTGCTGCAATTCCATTTGCATCACTGCCACCACTATTATTAGTAACTACTATTACTGGATTAGATGGTGTAGTGATATCTAGGATATGCATTTTTCTTGCACCCGTAGTCTGCGAATAGGTTGTAAGATACAAATACTTGCTATCTGAAGTATAAGCAACAGCATAGCCATCAGGCAAGCTTACATCACGAACAAAAACTGGATTAGATGCATCGGTAATATCATATACTTTTAATACCGTATTATAGATTGTTGGATTATAGGTCAAAGTAGGTGATACATATAAATAGTTTCCATTTACATAAAAATTATTCGTATAAGTGCCAGAAAAAGTAAGCGTTTTAGCAACATAGGGACCATAAGGATTAGATACATTTACCAATTTAATACCTGTATTATTTACACCTAAATAAACAATATTATCTTTCTTTTGAACACAATTCACTGCTTCGCCCAAAGCAATTGATGCAAAGTTTGGCATATTGTTAGAAGCTGGTATGCCACTATATGTTATGTATAATTTTTGATCATCTCTGCTGCCCACATAAACATAAGAACCATCTACTACAAAAGATGTGGGATTATTGTAATAAGAAATTGTTTCTCCTTTTATTTTCAAGTTTGAAATATCAGTATAATCAATTACACATATTTTACCGCCATATCGTTGTGAGGCATACAAATAACCATTTGCAGCTGCTAAATGATATATGTCTCCTGATGATCCATTATTTGAAAGGGACAAACTACTAATAAATGTTAAAGAGCCACTACCAGCAGTATATACATTGATGATACTTTCACCATTTCCAATAAACAAATATTGACCAATACGAACCATAGCAGTAGGTGAATAACCGAGACTGATATTATCAAAAAAGTTTACATCACTAGCGGCACTAATACAGTTTATCTGTTGGTCATCAGGAAAATCATTTATGGTAGCTACAACAGGCACTCTTGCAGAAGAACAACCATTACTAGCCGCTACATAATACTTAGTAGAATAGTTCAATGATGCAATGTTATATATGTTACCGGTTGCTAATGGACTGTTCGAAATAGTGTCGCTAAACCATTGAGCTGTAGAACCTGCACTAGCATTTGCTGTTAAAGTTAAACTACCAGGTCCTACTCTACTTGCTCCATAGGAACTTACTATTGATGGAACGGAAACAGGCGAAAGAGTTGATGAACTTATTTGACTATTACAGTATGAAATAGTTGGACCTGACACCCAAGCTGTACTAGCATCCATATTTTTTAATATGCCATTATTCGCCCCTGAACTTGAAGCAAGATCGGTAAGATTAGTGATTCCTGCCCCATGTTCAAAATTATAATATCCTATTAAACCATATTCACTTCCGTTCAACTTTCCATTCATCATATCGGAAATAGGTGTATTGAAATTAACACCACAGAAAATTGCCACTTCATCTATCTTACCGGAGAAACCATAATTGGCATCCCCCTTATAATCTTGAGAAGACCCGATAATTAAATTGCCTTGATTGACAGCAATAGTTCCTGTACTAGAAAAACAAGCTGCTAATGTTCCATTAATATATAGATTTACTGTATTTCCATCATAGCTTGCCGCCACATGTGACCATGTATTTGCAGGAATCGTCGTTGTGGTTTGAAAGCGTTTATTTCCTATATCAAAAGTTAGTTTATTATCACTTAAAATAGATAATGTATAACCATTATTTCCGCTAAAACTACCCTTGCTGATGATATAATTATTCTTAAGAATATCATTCCTGTTAATCCATGCTGCCAATAAAACATTGGTAGAAGGATTAAAGCCACCATGATTTAAAACCTCCACATAATCATCATTACCATCAAAGTTTAATGCCATAGAAGAATCATATTTTTCAGCATAAATATTAAAAGTTGTAGATGAATTAAGTGCAGGAGTATATAGCTTTAAATCATTGCCATTCCCATTTACGGAATCCACAACAGTTGAACCATTTCTAAGTGAATATTTTACTGATAGTTGTGATGAACTAATTGTAACATTTGCCTTTTGACCATTACATGCACCTGAATAACTGATTGTTGGCGTATTAATGGTGTATATGTATGCTTTTACAGGTACAAATGCAGATTGCACCCATTGACTATTTGTATTGAAATACCATGATTGTGCATAGTAGGTAGTAGTCGAACTTAAGTAGGGAGTCGTAAAGGTAGAACCTGTACCTACTTGATTATATCCGACATCAAACCAACGAATGGTACCCACTTCGGCAGATGCAGTTAACGTGACTGTGCCTGCACCACATCTTGATGCATTCATTGTATTGTTTACGATTGGAACATAATTTACAATTGCAATAACAGGTACCCTAGCACTTGTACAGCCATTAGCACTTGCCGCAACATAATAAGTAGTAGTTGAAGAAATGCTATTAGTGGTAAAGCTTGTACCACTTCCCAAAATTGAACCATCAGTTGCAGTCCAAAGTGGAGTTCCAATATTGGCGTTTGCCCCTAACACTACAGTACCTGCATTAACTCTTGAACTAGGAACTGTTTGTGTAATTTGTAGATTATCATTTACCGTTACAGTAATAGCAGTTCTAGCAGATTTACAATTGTGATCTGCCTCTACATAATAAGTAGTAGTTGTATTTGGATAAACACGAACAGAAGTACCCGTCCAAAATGGTGTTCCACCACTTGCTGTTGTGTACCAATTTATGACTCCCCAATCAGTTGATGCTGTCAATACAACTTCATCGGCTGCATGACAAGAATTATAAGAAGTCGTACTCACAGTTAGCGTAGGCTGTTCCCAAACAGGTGCTTGCACTAATATTCTTTGTGAATTATAACACTTAGCACCAGAAGTGCTCACCCAATAATTAGTAGTAGAAGTTAAATTAGGCGTTTGGTATTGACCAGCATAGAGAGTATTGTTTGCCAAAGGACCAACCGAAGCAATTGGACTATTATACCATTGAATATTTCCTTCACTTGTTTCTGCAGATAACAAAACAGATCCAGAACCACAAACATCCGCAGTTTTAATATTGTACACTTTTGGTGGTGCCAAATTATCAACAATAACTGGCAAAATTTGTCTTGGAGATTCGCCACAACTATTTCTTATAGAAACATAATAATTTCTGGAGGTAAATAATGCATTTGAAGTTCTAAAGACAGATTTCTCTCTTAAATTATTGATCGTGTTATATTTCATTAATATAGTATCAATAAAGTTTCCACCAACTAGGGAATCATAAATCCTAAAAGAGAAATCTCCTTCATTATATCCATCTTTTGCAGAAACCAAAGTGTTTTCTAAATTAAAAACAGCACTTGTGTTAGGACATATATATGCAGAGTCAGCTTTTATTTGGGCTGCCAAATTATTTCCTTTCGCATTAAGCCTTACGAGTAAAGAAACAGGAGCAGAAGTACCGCAAGCATTTGTTAATGTATAAGAAAGATATC
>CANCPA010000202.1 GCA_947379895.1 Chitinophagaceae bacterium
AAACTTTTGTAGAGTTCAGTTCTGTCCTGTTGTAATGAAATGACTAAAGCCTGAATACGCACATAATCCTTTTGGGCAATATTACCGGCCTCTAATTGCGCTTTCATGCCCTTTAGCAATTTATCCAACTGAAATGCTTGGTCATTATACAACGCAACTAAAGCCAATTGTTGTTGTATAGCATAATAATCCTGCCTCAATTGATAACGTAAATTCCGTAGCACATCCTGCAACTGAAGTTCGCTTAATTTGGTATTCGTATTAGCGAGATCAATTAATTTTCCCCGTTTCTTAGCAGTTAAAATCAGTTGTTGTATCTGTATATAATATTGACCATTAAAAGTGCCATCTGCGTTTTTTCGATAATTAACAAACTTCCCGTTTGCTGCAATGCCGATATCGGTATTTAGTGTTGGATTTTGCCAAACTTTTGCTTGTTCAACCAAGGCTTTTTGGGCATCCACATTATAATGTTGTGCCAATAAGATAAAGTTGCTATCTATAAAAAGCTTTTCAGCTTGTGCAAGATTGAGTGAAAGTGTATCCTTCTTTTCTTGAGCATTTAGCAAATTATTACTAGCTACACAAAATATAAAGAAGAATAGCAACCACACCTTTGAGTGATGTGAATTTCTGTTCAACATAATTACAATAAATTAAGGATAAAAAAGAAAGTATATCAATGTGTACTACGTTATAAGTTTTAAGTTATACGTAATACCATGAAATACATAGATAGAAAAGAATGAAACTAGTTTTTAAACACAGGATGGCGGCTGTATGATTTCTTTAGAGAAAAGGAAAGAATATTTTTCATCTAAGGGATAAGTAAAGTTCATTTGTACATTTTGCTGAAATGGTATTACTAAGGCTTGATAATAATTAAAACTTTTAGGATATACATGTTTGTACGTAGAAGTAGGTTTATGTTTCCCATTTTTTTGAAAATCAGGAAACAAATCTTTGTGTCCTAATACAATTTCAGAAATATATTCAACAGCAGAGTTTAGGTCATTAAAGTTTTCAATGTTACCGTTTACGATTAAAGGCTGAAATTCTAATTCATCAATACTCTGATTGATAACTAATGCTGCCATTAGTATCAAAAAGCACTTTGAAATAATATTTACTATCACCTTCTTCATAATTGAAATGCAATAATAGGGTTGAGAAGGTAAAGAAAAAGTTAATACCCGTTTAACTTTAGTACATTAACATTTACATAAAACAAGATTCTAGTTCAATTCAATTTAATAGTCACTAAGTTAATTTTCAGAAGGTTAAATTTAACGCCCAATTGAATTAGTATGGAATCATTAGTAATAATTTGTGGAAAAGTTTATAAGAAAGAAACATTTGATGCTTTATTGCATGCATCATTTTAATTTTAATTTTATATCAGCTACCTAGTTTTTTCATCATTAAATTGCTTTTTTATCCACATTATAAAAAAATAAAAAAAAGTCTGTTCTTAACACAATAATTGAATTGATTTTACGTTTTAAATGTGGATAAATAATTTTAAAATGAAAAGTTGTCTTCTTTTAATTCTTTCAAGCTTCATTTTTCAAGTTTCTTTTGGTCAACAATTTGTTTCTTATAAAGCAACCCCTAAGTTTTCAGGGGAAGTATTAGCTGCTTCACCATCAAGAAAAATGGGAAGGATAAACAATAATAGAAACGAAACTTCAGTAAAAACAGTAGGTATAAATGATGCAAAGAATAGTATTGATTTCAAAGATAACATCTGTAATATCAGCTATTCAATTTCTGAAAATAAAGATTACAAATACAATACACATATTGAAGGACAAATAAAAGATTGTAATACACAAACACCAATTTCTCATGCTTATGTTTCATTGAATAGTTCGGTTGAGCAAGGCAAATTTATTATTGTGGCAACAAATACTGAGGGCTACTTTAGTATTGATGTGACAGATGATTATGTTGGTGGAATTACATTATTTAAGAAAGGTTATACTGATAAAGAGTTACCACTTGTAGCAGTTAGTGAAATAGACACAAAAAAGTTATACCCACTAACAAATGCTTGCTTACTTGGAACTTTTTAGTCATATAGATATGATAATCAATCATATTTTTAATATTTGAAGTAAAGTTTTATATGAATTCAAATAAAATGTGTATAATTGTGCAGTTAAATACTTAAATGTATTTAACTTTTTGCTTGTATGAGAATTTCGCCTAAACGATTATTGATCTGATGAAGTGTTGTTTTGTTGAATTGTACTTTTAATTTATTATTACTATCATTTACTTTTTCACTTTCAGGTTTACATTCAATTGTTTAGCCTTTAATATTAAAAAATGAAAAATATTTTTATTCTCATTGTTGGTTTACTTATTGTTCAAATTGCAAATTCTCAACAGCAATCAGGTATTGGCTTGCTTTCCTCGTTATCTAGTTCAGAGATTAATACTATTAATTCTAAAATGTATAAGTTTAGCAAATTGATAGTCTCTAACAATTATCAAGGGTATAGCGCAAATAAGCATCATAGAATTAGTAAGCATATATCTAGTTCTATTATTGGTGATACGAATCAAACTTCAAAACGCATCAAAAAGGATACTCTAAATAGTTATACACTTAAAACTATAACAAAAGACAGTATAAATAAGTCAAATAGCAATAATTGTTGTGTGATTAAATATTTTTTAACTGAAAAGGGGGCCTACAAATATGGGGTTCATGTTGAAGGGAATGTTCAAGATTGTATAGAAAAAAATGCGATCCCTCATGCTTATGTATCACTTAATAGTGCAGTTGTTCCTGGGAAATATTTGATTATTCCAACTACATCAGAAGGAAATTTCAATATAGATGTCGTTGATGATTCAATAGGTAGCATTACAGTTATTAAAAAAGGCTATGCTGACAAAAATGTCAAACTTCAAGAAGCAACAATCATTAATGAAAATACATCTTACGCATTTAATGTATGTCTTGACAAAGAAACTCTTGATTCAAGTAAATTAATCAAGAGCGAAAATTCACAATCAAATTTAGTCGCACTTTTTGGCTTTAATAAACACTCTCTTAATAAGGCAACTCGCAACTTGTTAGATAGTCTTATCAAAAATATTAAACAATCCAATATTCGTCCTTCTTCAATCGAGTTAAATGGTTATACAGATAGTAAAGGAAATAGGAAGTATAATTTAGCTTTAAGTAGAGAAAGAGCAATTGAATGTAGAAGATATTTGATTACTCACGGCTTAGCACATACCAAAATTAGAGTACATGCTTTTGGAAGTTCAAATCCACTTGAAAAAGAATTGTTAGATAACAACGTAGATAATCCAAAAGCAAGGGCACAAAATAGACGTGTAGAAATTGTAATTAATCATAAATAGTGGATTGTTTTATCATTGATAAAATTAATTAATAATTTCATGAGGAACATATACTTCAAAACATTCGTTGAAGTATATGTTATCTATTAATCGATTAAGAATTACATGTTTGGATTTAAAATTATTACACCTAATAATCAAGCAATTAGATTTGAATATTATGATAAGGATGCTCCAATTACTGTAAAAGCATTCGAGTCTTTGCTGCCTTTTGAAAGAATATTTTTACATGCAAGGGTTTCAGGACAAGAAATCTGGATAGACAATATGCCGAAGCTAGATATTATTCAAGAGAATGCTTCTGTGTTTACTGAAATTGGAGAGGTAGTTTTAGGACCTTCAAAACCAATAAGAACAAGGACAGCTAATTGTTTGGGTATCTATTATGGTGAGGGCAAAGGACTTGACTGTTGCAATATATTCGCAAAAGTAATTGCAAGTGATTTACAAAAGCTGAAAGACTTGGGTGAACAAATATGGAAATCTGGCTCTCAAAATTTAAGATTTGAGAATATTGATTTATAGGTCCATTATAATTTTTTTCAACAAGTGATTGATACGGATAAGAATACCTCTATTACTTTTATACTAACTAACATTTTACAATTCATACTGATATAAAATAAAAGTGGCTGCCCCAATTAAGAGGCAGCCACTTTTTTATTCAAATTATTAATGAGATATTATTCATCCTCATCAAAAGAAAGTATTTCTTTTGTTGCTGCCAACAATTCATATTCTTCCTTGCTTCCAACAATGATGTTATCAAACTCTCTCATACCTGTTCCTGCAGGAATTAAATGCCCTGTAATAACATTCTCCTTCAATCCAAGCATGTAGTCAGCCTTTCCTTGAATAGCAGCTGTACTCAATACCTTTGTAGTTTCTTGGAATGATGCAGCAGAAATCCAGCTCTTCACACCCAAAGAAGCCTTTGTAATACCGAGTAAAACAGGTTGTGCAGTTGCAGGACGTGCATCACGAACTTCAAGAAGTTTCTTATCGGCTCTTCTCAAAATAGAATTTTCTTCACGTAATTCACGAACTGTTACAATTTGTCCAGCTCTATATTTACCACTATCACCAGGAATTGTAACTACCTTTTTGTCAAATATCCGATCATTTTCATCTATAAAGTCAAATTTATCTTCTAAATCTTCCTCTAAGAACTTAGTATCACCTGCATCAACAATTTCTACCTTCTTCATCATCTGACGAACAATTACTTCGATGTGCTTATCATTGATTTTCACACCTTGTAAACGATACACTTCCTGAATTTCATTTACAACATACTCTTGTACTGCAAATGGTCCTCTGATGTTTAAGATATCCGTAGGAGCAATTTGTCCATCTGATAAAGGTGCACCCGCCTTAACGAAATCTGCATCTTGTACCAAAATCTGACGAGACAATGGAACTAAGTATTTTTTCAATACTCCATCCTTACTTTCTACAGAGATTTCACGGTTACCACGTTTAATATTACCAAAAGTAACAACACCATCAATTTCACAAACAATAGCAGGGTTACCTGGGTTTCTAGCTTCAAATAATTCAGTTACACGTGGTAAACCTCCCGTGATATCACGAAGCTTACCCAATACACGAGGAATCTTAACTAAAATTTGACCTGCTTTTACTTCTTCGTTTTCTTCAACTACAATATGGCTACCTACAGGTAAATTGTAATGCTTAGAATCTTTACCATCAACAATGATAGTAGGAATCTTAGTCTTATCTTTTGTTTCAATAACCACCTTCTCTCTGTGACCTGTTTGTTCATCACTTTCCTCACGGAAAGTAACACCATCAAGTACAGCATCGAAACGTATTGTTCCTTTTTGTTCGGCAACTATTACATTATTGAATGGATCCCAAGTACAAATCACTTCGCCCTTAGTTATCTTATGACCATCTTTTACTTGTAAAGTAGAACCGTAAGGAACGTTATTAGTAATTAACAAACGATCGTTCTTCACATCCATGATTCTAACCTCACCTGTACGACCAATTACAACTTGAACTTTATTTCCTTCTGCATTTTCAGCAGTTACAGTACGCAAACCATCAAATTGAACTGTACCATCAAATTTCGCATTTAATGAACTTTCAATAGATGCACTACCTGCAACCCCACCCACGTGGAAAGTACGTAGAGTCAACTGAGTACCTGGTTCACCAATTGATTGTGCTGCAATGATACCAACAGCATCACCACGTTGTGCCAAATAACCTGTTGCCAAGTTTTTACCATAACATTTAACGCAAACGCCTCTTTTAGCTTCGCATGTTAATACAGAACGAATTTCTACTGTTTCAATACCTGCATCTTCAATAGCTACGGCAGTATCATGACTAATTTCAACACCTGCATGACAGATAATTTCATTTGTCAATGGATCTAAAACATCATGCAATGATGTACGACCTTCAATTCTGTCAGATATTGGTTCAATAATATCTTCATTATCTTTAAGTGCAGTAATTGCAATACCTCTTAGTGTACCACAATCATCTTCTGCTATTACTACATCTTGTGCAACATCCACCAAACGACGAGTCAAATAACCCGCATCCGCTGTTTTCAAAGCCGTATCCGCCAAACCTTTTCTCGCACCATGCGTAGATATGAAATAATCCAATACGTTCAATCCACCCTTAAAGTTAGAAAGAATCGGATTTTCAATTACCTCACTTCCACTACTACCACTCTTACGAGGTTTTGCCATCAATCCACGAATACCAACTAGCTGTTTAACCTGTGTTTTACTACCACGAGCACCACTATCCAACATCATGTATACAGAGTTGAAGCCTTGCTTATCGGTAGCCATTTCACGAATCAATGTTTCAGTGATACGCATATCCACTCTACCCCAAATATCAATTACCTGATTATAACGTTCGTTATTTGTAATTAATCCCATGTTGTAGCTTTCCCAAACTTCATCCACTTCATTCTTGGCATTTTCCAACAATTCTTGTTTCAATTCAGGAACAATCAAGTCATTAACACTGAAACTCAAACCACCACGGAATGCCATACGGAAACCTAGTGTTTTAATCTCATCCAAGAAATTTGCTGTAGTAGGAACATTCGTAATCTTTATGATATTACCAATGATTTCACGTAAGCTCTTCTTAGTCAATAATTGATTGATATATCCAACTTCTTTAGGCACAAATTGATTAAACAATACACGACCTACTGTTGTGTCAACTATTCTTTTTACAAGTTCATTTTTTTCACGAACAAGTGTTCTTAATTTAATATTTGCATGTAAATCAACCACTCCTTCATTGTAAGCAATGATTACTTCATCAATACTATAAAATGTCATGCCTCCACCCTTGATAGTTTCATCAGCAGTTGACACTTTACCCTTTGTAATGTAATACAATCCAAGTACCATGTCCTGAGAAGGAAGGGTGATTGGAGTACCATTTTGTGGGTTAAGGATATTGTGAGACGATAACATCAACAATTGTGCTTCCAAAATAGAAGCATTGCTCAATGGAACGTGAACGGCCATCTGATCTCCATCGAAATCCGCATTGAAGGATGCTGTTACCAACGGGTGCAATTGAATTGCCTTACCTTCTACCAACTTAGGTTGGAAAGATTGAATAGACAATCTGTGCAATGTTGGGGCACGATTTAATAAGATCGGATGACCCTTTAATATATTTTCAAGGATATCCCAAATAACAGCTTCTTTTTTATCTACTAATTTCTTAGCAGATTTTACTGTCTTTACAATACCTCTTTCAATTAATTTACGAATTACAAATGGTTTGAAAAGTTCAGCAGCCATATCCTTTGGAAGACCACATTCGTGCATTCTCAGTTCAGGACCAACCACAATAACCGAACGACCTGAGTAATCGACACGCTTACCTAATAAGTTCTGACGGAAACGCCCTTGTTTACCTTTAAGAACATCACTCAATGATTTCAAAGCACGTCCGCCTTCAGCCTTAACAGCATTAGATTTACGTGAATTATCAAATAAGCTATCAATAGCTTCTTGAAGCATACGTTTTTCATTACGTAAGATTACTTCAGGAGCCTTAATTTCTAATAAACGCTTTAAACGATTGTTACGAATAATAACACGACGATATAAATCATTCAAATCAGATGATGCAAAACGACCACCGTCTAATGGAACAAGAGGACGAAGTTCTGGTGGTATTACAGGAACGTATTGCATAACCATCCATTCAGGACGATTAGTAATACGATCTGTGCTTTCACGGAAACCTTCTACTACACTCAAACGCTTTAAAGCATCAGCCTTACGTTGTTGTGAAGTTTCGTTAGCAGCAGCATTGCGCAATGAAAAGCTCAATTCGTCAAGATCCAATCTTTCCAAAAGACCTTGAACAGCTTCAGCACCCATTTTAGCAATGAATTTCTGAGGATCTTCATCAGGTAAAAATTGATTATCCTTTGGTAGAGTATCTAATAAATCTAGGTATTCTTCTTCTGTCAATAAGTCACCAGGAGCCAAATTTTCCTTAATACCACCTTGAATAACAACATATCGTTCATAATAAACAATACTTTCTAATTTCTTAGAACTCATACCCAACAAATAACCAATCTTGTTAGGTAGAGATTTGAAGTACCAAATGTGAACCACAGGAACTACCAATTTGATATGTCCCAAGCGTTCACGACGAACTTTCTTTTCAGTTACTTCTACACCACATCTGTCACAAACAATTCCTTTGTAACGGATACGCTTGTACTTGCCACAGGCACACTCATAATCCTTAACTGGGCCAAAAATACGCTCACAGAATAAGCCATCTCTTTCAGGCTTATAAGTTCTGTAGTTGATAGTCTCAGGCTTTAAAACCTCCCCAAAGCTCCGCTCAAGGATGCTGTCAGGTGATGCCAGACTAATTGTGATTTGTGAAAACGTTGATTTGGGACGATTGTCTCTCTTGATAGCCATATCTAAATTTGCAAATTTTGCTGAAAAGATTTCAGTAACCGTATATAAATAAAACCTATTACCCCTAATAAATGAACATAAGGGCGGCGAAGGTAAGGATTGAAATTTAATAATGAAAAGTAAAATTTTGTAAATAGATAAAAAATCCCTATTTGTGAATT
>CANCPA010000203.1 GCA_947379895.1 Chitinophagaceae bacterium
AAAAGTCCTCAAACTACCAAAACGAACAAAATGACGCCGGGGGGACTACAAGCACCTTTTTGAAATAAAATTGAATAATAAGTAGGTGTAATCATCTAAAAAATCAACAAGACTAAGGGATATACATAGAGATTTAACAGGATCAGTTCGAAAATTTAACAAATGGCGAAAATTAGCTGCAATGTGGGTTAAAATATCTAATCTAAATTTAAATCAGATTGCAAATAAACATATTTGAATTCCACTTATCTCGAAAACGATTTCAAAAATATTTTTTATGCTTGTACTCCAATCCATTCTCTTTATTGTATTAATAAATGCTTGGTTATAATATCAACGATTTAGCCTGCTTTTATATTTGTTATTGGTAATAAATATTTCAAAAAAGTAGTTTTAGTTTAAGTATTTAACACAAACGGTATATTTTTTAATTAGTAAATATGACAAAAACGATTTCTTCTTTTTACAAACACTCAAATTTAAAAAACAACATGAACACAATGCTTGTCAACAACAATGCTGCCCTCACGGTGCGCAGCTTCTTTGCCTTACTACTTATGGTGGGGATGGTTAATGTGGCAAATGCTACAACTTACTATACAGCTACAACAGGGAGCGCAACTTTAACTGGTAATACAACTACTTCTAGTGGTTGGAGTATTAGTTCATCAGGTCCATTTACCTCTACACCTACAATTATCGCTGCAGATGTATTAGTAATTCAAGGTACTTGTTCAGTTGCTTATAGTGCAGCTGCTAATACAACAATTGGTGGGCTAATTATAAGTGGAGGTACTATCACGAGTTCATCAAATAAGACACTTACAATTAATGGTGTTTTTGCTGGAAACATTTCAGGAACTGCATTAGGTTCAGGAACTTTAGGTGGAGGAACAGCATTTACGATTGCATTAAATGGCGGTTCGGCTACTTCTGCATCTTCAATTACAGGTTTTAACACCACAGGTGCTACTATAACCTATAGTACTTTTTGGGCAAGTCTTACTTATACTGGTTTAAATACAACATGGCCCACATTTCAATTATATGGTTATTATCAAATAGGAGGTGCTAGCATCATACCTGGAAAACTAAAGATAGGAAATAGTACCACTCCAGCAGTTCTGAATTTGAAAGGAAATTCATTATCTGTCGATGGTTTATATATGAATAGTACAAGTAATACTAATCAATTTATTACATCTAGTACAAGCGGTTCTACACTTAAATTAATTAATAATGGTACTGCAACAGGTTGTTCATTTGGTTTTGATCAAACATCAACAGGTAGCACAAACCTTGTAAATCTTCAAGTAACAGCAGCTGCAAGTGTTACTCTTTATTCAAGTATTTGCTTAGATGCTTCTTCCTCTTTGACAAGTGGAAAAATCTACATGAACGGACAAAATGTTAAAGCAGCTACTTTTCCAACAGGAAGTTCTACTTCTTATTTAGCAGAAGGTACTAGTGCATCAAGTACAACGGGAGGTACAGTAACCATCACTTCACCTGCCTCAGGTTCTACTCCAACTACTGTTCCAATTGGAACTTATAATACTTATTTACCCATTTCATTCGCAAATACAACCTTGACTCCTTCGTATACAATTGGAGTTGCAGCTTTAACTTCTGCTTATGTGTTAACATCAGCAAGTTGTGTTCCATTCCAATGGTCAATATTATCTTCTGTTGCTAGCTCACAATCTGATATTACTTTTTATTCAACTTCTTCTACAGGTTTAACATCTAGTCCAAAACTTGGGGTATTGCTGACTGGCATAACTGCATACAGCAATATGACTACAAACTTGGCATCGGCATTTGCTTCTAGTTCAGCAGGTTCTTTTTATGCAACTTATACTAGTTATACACTTCCTGCTAATATAACTGCTAATACCTTTGTAATAGGTAATTCTGGTTCTGTTTTCCCTCTTCCAACAATTACAAGTGCGACTTCAGGGAGCGCAAGTGCTGGTCAGCCATATTCATATACGATTACTGGAGCAAATGCAGGCACATTTAATGCAACCAATCTTCCTGCAGGTCTATCGTTTTCTTCTCCAAATATTGCAGGTTCACCTTCGGGTTCTGGCTTAACTAATATCAGTTTAACGAATACAAATATTGCAGGAACAGCAACTTCTACTCTTGCATTAACTGTAACGAGTGCCCCAATCATAAGTAGTGCAACAATTGGTGTGGCACAAGCAGGAGCATTGTTCTCCTATTCCATAACAGCCAATAATTCACCAACTTCTTTTGCCGCCAACTTAATTTCAAATGGAGTAGGCAGCGCACTTTCGGGTAGTTCAACTCCTTTTAGTATCAGTGGAGCAACGATTTCAGGAACGCCTTCTTCATTTGGTATAGATTCTATTCAGTTAGTAGCTTCTAATATTGGAGGCGACTGCCCTACTACTTATTTAGTGTTAAATGTGTTGGATGTGCCTACAGTTACTAGTATTTCTCCTAGTACTTCGAAGGTAGATACCATCACTACAGGTGTAGATTCCATTACTATTAATGGAACAAACTTTGCAAATGGATATTCAACAGTAACATGGGCAGGAAATGCAGTGCCAACAACCTATTATAGTTCTACTCAATTAAGGGCAGCTGTGCCATATAATTATTTGTCACACAGTGTATCAACTAATACAGCAACAGTGGGTGTTACTTCCGCAGGTATAAATGCAGCAGCAACTCCTTCAACAGTTAGTCTTGCATCAACTGCCAATCAAACATTTACACTAACTGTATCAACGCCTACAATTTCTGCTATATACCCATCAAGTAATATTGCTGGTGCAGGTAGCTTTATAATAACCGTTTATGGAACAAACTTTGTTAACGGGGTTTCGACAGTTACTTGGAATGGTACTCCATTAGTAACTACTTATTTGAATGTGGATAGTATTAGAGCAACGGTTCCTGCTGGAAATATTACTAGCGCAGGTACTGCAAATATTGGAGTAAGTAACATCGGAGCCGGTATTACAAATGCTTCTGGAACTACTAAAATATTTACCACTTATGCTCAAGGTGTCACATGGTCTTTTGCTACAGATGGAGCTGCATTCACTACTAGTGGTGTAAATCTGTCGGCTACTACCTTGGTGGGGGCTCCAACTAATACAAAAATTGTTGGGTATAATTACGATTCTATCAATAATAGTCGTAACCCCAGTGCATTAGCAATATGTCCTTCTGCAAGTTCAACTTCTATTACTTGGAATGCTGATGGTGGGCCATCTGCAGCTCCAGTTACTCCAACTATTAACAGTACTTTCTCAGGTGTAATGATTAATAATGTGAATACTTCTCGTTATGTACAATTCGATGTAGCACCTCAAACAGGCTATAACTTCTCTATTAGCAATATAGCAATACCTATTACAAATAATACCAATACGGGTACAATGTATTATGCGGTTGCTTATTCACTAGATGGATTTAGTTCATTTAATTATTTAACAAGTGGTACAACTGCAGGAGTTCAAATAAATAGTCGTACCAACTATATTTTCTCTAATTCTTCTTCTATTATTATTCCTGATGGTACTACATTATCAATTAGAATAATTGTTTTCGATAATAAAAACTCTAGTTCTTCTGTAACAGGTACCATCAACCTAAATAATGTAATAATTGTAGGAACTACCTCTACTGCATATGCTTCACCCACTTTAACAAGTGCTGCAACCGATGTGACTGCTTCACAGAATGCCGTTTTTGATGGAAGTTATACCTATGCAGCTACTCAAGTAATTGGTCATCCTAATGTCTATTCTGCAACAGGTTTGCCTGCTGGCTTGTCAATTGATGCAACATCAGGTGCTGTTACTGGTACTCCCACAGTTCAAGGAACATTTTCTGTTGTTTTTAAAGCCGACAATAGTAATTTATTCCCTCTTTTTACAACTATCAACTTTATAATTGATGGTCAAACAGCTGACCCTACTACAACAAGTATCTCTCCTACTACTAAAGCTGTTGACGCTGCTCAATTTACCTTAGCCATTAAGGGTACAAACTTTGTAAGTGGAAAATCAACTGCTAAATGGATTGCTTCTACAGGAGATACAACGTCTCTTGCAACTACTTTCTTGACAGATTCAACTTTATCTGCAATTATACCTGCCAATTTAGTGGCAGCAACTGTTGCCTCTGCAACGCCCAAAGTCGTAGTTTATAATACAGGAGCAATTAATCCTACTTCTAATACACGAACATTTACTATCACTAACATTACTCCTGTAATAAATGCAATTTCACCTGCTGCATCAACTACTAGTGCATCACAATTCACGCTAACAGTATACGGTTCTAATTTTACAACAAATTCTAAAGTGACTTGGGGTGGTTCTGTTAGAACAACAACATTTGTTAGCTCTACACAATTGACTGCAATTGTCAATACAAATGCAACTGATTTAGCATCTACAGGAAATACGGCAGTAGGGGTTTCTAATACTCTTGTTGCTGCAAATGCTGTAACAGTTACAACACAAACTTATGTTGTGGGAAATGCTAGCGCAACTTGGGTAAGTGGCGCAAATAATACACCAACAATTGTTGGTAATTTAAATAGTTCTATTACTACAACTCCAACTCTAAATGGCGTATTAGTTAGCTATAATAGTGGTCAAGTTCGTTGCGGTACGAGTAGTGGGGCTACAACTTATCCTGCTGATGGATTAACATCAACTGTCAATAATACTTTCACAGGTCTTTCTGCATCTCTTGCATCAAATAATGTGACTACTGCTACAAGATATATTGATTTTAAAATATCTCCACTTACTCAGTATAATTTAAGCTTGGCAAGTATCTCAGTCCCCGTTTCCATTTCTGGAGGTTCAGGGTCAATGATTTATTCGGCGGCCTATTCCACAGATGGTACTAATTTCACTCAATTCTCATCTGCAGTTAATTCTGGAAATGTTGGTGCAGGCAATATTTCAAATACTTATGATGTCTCTGTTGTTGCAAGTGGAACTACGATTACCAATTTTGTACCTGTTACTCCAATTACAGTAAATAATGGTTCTACTTTGATTGTTAGAATCATAGCTTGGAGAAAGAATTCAAGTTCAAACAACTCAACGACCGTGAATATTGGACCTTTAACAATGGTTGGCAATGTTACAGTGGTACCTACTCCAACTGCACCGACTGCCGATTCGGTTCAGAATGATAATACGAAGGCTTATGTATATTTTACAGCACCTACGTTATTACCTGGCGTGAATGCAGTAACTTCTTATAAGGTATATGCTTACGCAAATGGTAGTGCAACTGCTTCAAGTTCTGCAACTGCTTTAGTATCATCATTAACATTACCTTATAATATTTTAGTCACAGGATTAACTAACGGTAGTAGCTATGCCTTTAAAGTTTCAGCCATTAATAGTGCGGGTGAAGGTCCTTTAAGTAATTTGTCTGAAAGTGTAATTCCTTCTGCTAATACTACATGGAATGGTGTTGAGTGGAGTGCGGGTGAACCTGATGCATCTCAAAATGCAATTATTGCGGCTAATCTTTCAACATCAACTTCATTTACTAGTAACAATTTTACTCTAAATAGTGGCGTTTCTTTTGTTAACAATGGAACATTTACAATCAAGGGTTCTACTATTGTTAATAATGGTACTATCAGTGGTACTGGTACACTCCTATTAAATGGTACATCTGCTCAATCACTAAGTGGAAACGGAACAGTTTCAAACATTACAGTAAATACTAGTGCAGGTGCATCGATTGCCTCTGGTTCAAACAAACTATATGTAACAGGAGTGCTTATACTTCAAACAGGTTTATTAACTACGAATAGTAATCTTACCTTAAAATCAACTAGTATCACTAACAGTGGTATACTTGCACCTGTGGGTGTAAGTGGAAATAATGGGACAATTTCTGGTAGTGTTTCTGTAGAAAGATTTATTCCTAAAGGATTCCGCGCGTATAGAGATTTAAGTGCAGGTGGTGTATTCAATGCTTCAAACTCTCTTTTTAATACTTGGCAAGAAAGTGGTAGCTACGCCAATAATGGATATGGTATTTTTGTAACAGGTGGTTCTGCAGATATTACACATACATCTAATTTTTTAGATGCAACGACAGGTATTGACCATAGCAAAACTGGATATGCTTCTGCTTATTATTACAAAGCAGGATGGGATACAGTGAAGAATACAAAGACTACTCTTTTAAATCCTTATCAATCTTACCGAATATTAGTAAGAGGTGATAGAAGTTTTGATTTGTATACAACGGGTGTTCCAATGGTTACAGGCCCAACTTTCCTTGCAATGATAAATAGTACAATTGTAAGGGCATCAGGTAGTCTGATTACGGGTAATGTAACTTTTAATACTAGTGGTGTAACTAATAATGTAACAGGCCTAAATTATCAATCAGGTACTTATGGATTGAATAATGCAATTAATGGATATTCTTACATTGCAAATCCTTATGCATGTCCAATTGATTTTCACAACATCTATACTAATAATAGATTGACAAATTTGAAACCTAATTATTACTACTTAGATCCAACAATTGGTTCTACAGGAGCTTGGGTTTCATATAATGCGATTACAAATGTATCTACTGCTTCATCTAATGGTGTAACGAATGGACAATTCATTCAGGCAGGACAAGGGTTCTTAATTGGCAATACAAGTACTTCACCGCAAATTGTAATTACTGAAGCTGATAAATCAATAGCAACTTCTTCTAAAACTTCTGTATTTGGTAATTCAGCCTCAACAAGTAAATTGTTGGTTAGTCTATTGAAAAATGAAAGTTCAGCAACTATGAAAATGGATGCAGCTGTCATTGTTTTTGGAAATAGTTACAATAACGGTTTAGGATTAGAAGATGCAACTAAAATGAATAATAGCAGTGATAACCTATCAATATGTGAGGGTGCTAACAATTTCAGTATTGATGGTCGCTTACCTGCCACAGTTAAAGATGTTTTGTCAATAAAAATCAACGATTTAAGTGGTTCTAATTATCAATTTAATATCGATGCTAGTGCATTCATCCAATATGGAGTTGTACCCTATTTAGCTGATAATTTTAAACAAACAATTTTTGCTCTTAAGAACGGAATTAACTTAGTTAATTTTACAGTTGACAACAGCGTTGCAACTTCTTATCAAAACAGGTTTAGCATTATTTTCAAACCGACTACCCTATCTGTAAATAGTATCGTTGCAGATGCTGTAATGAACAATAATGCAACCACTATCTCATGGAATACTGTTGGTGAAAACAATGTTTTAACTTATCAGATAGAGAAATCAATTGATGGAAACAAGTTTGCTTCAATTGAAATTGTAACAGCTAAGAATACTGCTACTGCTAATTATTCTGTAACTGATAAAGCCGTGGTTACAACAACATCCTACTATCGTATAAAGGCAATTAATGCTGATGGAACTATTGCCTATAGCAATGTAGTAAAAATGACCACTAGCAATTCAACACTCACTACTATTTATCCTAATCCTTTAGCTGGAAAGAGATTGAATATTCAGTTAAATAAAGTAATTGCAGGAAAGTATGTTGTTTTGATTACAAACACTTTAGGTCAGAAAGTGGCTGAAGAAACAATCATACATACGGGCGGAAATGGCACTCATGCTATTAACTTAAAGACTAATTTATCGGCAGGTAGTTATAATGTTTCGATTCTTTCTAATGAGAATAATCAATTAATTCATCAATCAACTTTATCTGTTCAACCCTAAATGCAAATAACAGGTGCTACCAAAGGGTAGCACTTGCTTATTTTTTCAAAGCAAATAAAAAATAACAAAATGAAACAAATATTAAATGGCCGTAAGTTGATTGTTCTTTTAACTGTGTTGATAATTGGTTTGCATAATAGTTCAAATGCACAAACTCCTGCGGATGACCCTGGAATCGGAGGACCTGGAACTAGTGATTCAGCACCTGCAGGAGATGGTGCGCCAATAGTTCCATTTGACGGAGGTATGAGCCTAATTTTATTGGCATCAGGAATTGGATTTGCCACTAAGAAAGCAAAAGAATTGGGAAGTCGTACGTTGTAAGTTTTACGTTGTAAGTAATAGGTTATTAGTTTTAGGTTTTGATGATTTTTCATAAATAGTTTGATAATCAAATAATAATTTAAAGGTTTTGGACTTTATTTATGGGCAATAGGGACAATAATTGAGCCTTTTGTACAATTAATTCTTTGGAAATTAGAATTTCAACTACCGTTTTTAATTCCAATCAGTGAAATGATAAATAAAAATTGGGTCATTAAAGAACTATAAATTCTTTAATGACCCAATTTAGTTTGATTGTTTAAAAAATTAGCATGACTTCGATTTTGATATCTATTTAATTTCAAAGAGTAGCGATTTTAAGTTACAAGTTTCGAGTACTTGAATCTTGCAACTAGTAACCTGTAACTTTTATATTT
>CANCPA010000204.1 GCA_947379895.1 Chitinophagaceae bacterium
TTTGAGGCAGAATCAAGAAGGGTAAATCGTTTTTGGAATCAAGGTTTCACCCCTGAAGCTTTAGAAGAACATAAGGCTGAAATATTGTTGCAACCACGTAATCCTTCTACAGAGGCAGTTGCATCTGTTCAACATTATATTAAGGAAAACAGGATTCCATTCCTTTTCGATCCTCCGCCATTAGAAATTAATAAGGAATACCCTGCTACCTTGGATTTAAGACAGACTTGGAGTAAGAGAAACAAGTGATAGAATTTACTGCTAAGTATGTTTTACCACAAGGCAAACAATTAAAAAAGGAACACAAGGTTTTCGTTTTAATAATTAACCTTTCAAAACATTGAAAATAAAAAAAGCCCTTGAAGATTTTATTCTTCAAGGGCTTTTTTTATCAATGAATCTTTCTTATTGTTTTACAAACTTTTCTTTCAAAACATTACCCTTTTCGTCAGTTAATTCAACAATGTAAATTCCACTTGAAAGTGTTGATGCATCAATATGAATCGAACCTGTAGTCGTTGTTTTGTTGCTATTATTAGTAACTTGTTTACCTTGAACAGTATATAAATTTACGGTAAAGTTTTTGCTGATTGCATTTTCTACAGTCACATTCAATTGACTTTGAACAGGATTAGGATATACATTCAAAACCATATGTGGATTATTCGCAATGATTTTTGAAGTAGCACTGTAAATAAAGGTTCCATCTTCACCTACTGCCTTAATTCTGTAGTAAATAGTAGTTGCATTTGTAGGTAAATTTTTATCTTCAGCAATATAGTTACTGCTTACAATTGCTTTTACAGAAGTTACTTTCTCAAAAGATGCTCCATCAATGCTACGTTCAACTTCATAAGAAGCAATATTACTTTCTTGTGCTACTTGCCATTTAACCGATACACTTTCATTATTTTTATCAGCAGTGATTGATGTAAAGTTTACAGGTAATGTATTGCCTACTTTAGCAAGTATTATCTGAAAGCGGCTTGCACCTGCACTCTTTGTATCACTAGTAACGTTAAAATAATAAGTTTGATTACGACGGATATCCTGAGTTGTATTCATGAAATTATCTTTCAATACGATAGAAACGCTTGTGTCAATTCCAGCATAATCTCCAAATGAAAAGCGGAATGTTCCAACAGTAGAACTTGTTACGCTTAATGAAACTGTATCTTTTATGATTGCTTCAGGCAATGTTGCGATTGCTAATTTGCTTGCTCCTTTAATAATAGTTAATACTTGACTACCCCCGTTGAATGATATTGCATCATTTGCAGTAACAGACTTTGAACCAACATTATTAAACAAGGCAACAACTTCATCTAAAGGCTCATTTGCAACTGTCTTCAAACCTACACGAATCATTTTTTGTATGTTAGCGCCAAAGTATTTTGCATTTGGAATAGCACCATTTGTCTTTTGATTCTCTTGGAAAACCACATTACCATTTTGATTTGCTTCTACAAAGAATGCCTGACCTTCTGCAATATAATCACCAAAAGTATTATCATAACCTTCAGCACCATTTACAATTACACCCGAAGCATAAGTTGTATAGTTGTTGTTTCCGAAAGGACTATATGTCCATATTTTTGGGTTGATAGTAGGGTTTGCAGCTTTAAAAGCAGTATAACTAATTTGACTCAAATATGGATTAGCCAATAAAGTGTATTTCTGTTGTGTAGTATCATTCAATTTAATAATCACATCTCCTGTTACAACAGTACCTGTTGCAACCAATGTTACTGCTTCAGGTGCACCTGGATTTGAACTATTTAATTGATTATTACAATCGTATGTAGTGCTATTTCTGTTGCCTCTGATGTTTACTTTATAACCAATTCCAGGAGTCAAATATGTTTTATCAGTATTTGGAATTGGCACCCAACGACTTCCATTAACAGGTGTTGCTTGATAAGTAAACATGCTAGGTACGTTTGTTATAGTTCTATCAAATCCGTTACTGTTATATTTATCAGTTAAACCACCGTTTCCTGTTGTATTACCACAAGGAGTTCCACCTGTTCCAGCACCTGTAATATAAATTTCTTTCTGCCATGAATTCTGAATGGTTTGAATTACAGGGCTACCAATGAAGCTATATTTACGAACTGCTTTTGGAGAAATATATCTTTGTACAGTTACTAGACCATTAATATAATTTCCTTTACCTTGATTAATTCTACCAGTTCCTAATGAATCTGATTTCAAGAACAACTTACCTGCTGTATTTAACACACCATTTTTTGGATTGATAGAACCTGTAACAATCAATGAATCAAGTAATGTAATTCCAGCAGGATTATTAATAATTAGATTGCTGATTTGCTTGTTCCAAAATATGTTTGTTGGCATATTTTGAGCAGTATTACCATTCAATTCAATAGTACCCTTTGTAGCATCAACTGTTCCTTCATTTGAAATTCTTCCAGCAACTTGTAAGGTGCCAGTTACTTTTAAAGTAGTATTCGAAGCAATTACTAAATCTTTTACAGTAGAAGTACCAGAAATAGTAGGCTTATTTGCTACGCCTGATGGAATTGTTGCACTAATTGCTACTGTTGGAACAACACCGCCGCACCAGTTTCCTGTATTTGACCAATCTGAATTTGTTGCTCCTGACCAAGTTCCTGAAGCCAAAACTGTGATTGTATCTGAATTACTTGTTACACTATTTGAAGTTTGACAAGTATTATTTGGAGTAACAACACAAAGAATAATATCACCATTAACCAAAGAAGCATTTGAATAAGTTACACTATTTGTACCCACATTCACACCATTCTTTTGCCATTGATATACTGGAGATGCACCTCCATTTGAAGCTGAAGCAGTAAAATTAACCGTACTACCTGTGCAAATTGTACTAGCAGAAGCCGAAATCGAAACAGAAGGAACTACATTACTATTTACTGTAAGATTTAAAGTAGCTGCACTATCACATCCTGCTGCATTTGTTAAATGCGCAACATAGGTGCCTGCAGTAGAGTAAGTTGTACCATTGAATATATAAGTTCTACCAGAACAAATACTTGCGTTTGTAGTAGATGTAGACGTTGATTTTACTGTTATAGGAAAACTTACGGTAGTTGTACCACAAGCATTTGTTACGGCATATCTAATTGTTGTAGAACCTGCCGCAACAGCTGTTACCACTCCAGAAGTTACTGTGGCGATACTTAGACTAGAAGAAGACCAAACACCACCATTTGTTGAATTACTTAAATTAGTAGTAGAACCAATACATACTGAACTAGAACCAGAAATATCAGCAACCACAGGATTTGAACAAACACAAGTAGGAAGACTATAATTAAAATTTGCAGAATTTATAGTTCCGCCTGTTTGAATTAATGAATTTGCAATTACTTGACCATCAATGTTTGAAGAAGTTGTTTTATTAATATCTGCAAGCGGAGCAAAGACAGTTCCTTCTATTTGATTGCTTCCAGAGATTGTTAAACGAGTGGTATTGTAAAAATTATAAATTACATATGGACTATTTGAATTTCCTACGCCAGATTGATTCCAAACATTCCAATTAAAGGATCCTGCAGCATTTACATTAATTACTAATACATGGTGATCGTCAGGGCTATTAACATCGTAAATCAAGTTGGTAACATTATTCAAATCAGTTCCGGAGATATTCCAATAATTAACTCCATCTACCATCCTTAATTTAATTTGACCAGAAAAGCCGGTTAATGGAAGGACATTCTGATTAGAATTTGTAATGCTAATATTTGTGCGTCCAGTACTCATACAAGTTGAAGATGTTTGAAACTGTGTAAAAGCAGCATTGAAATCTACTAAACCACTTTGAAATACTGGATTAGTTGATGCACTTACACCTAATTTAGGTGCACTATTTTGTATTTGAATATAAGGTTGATCACCATAACCATTTCTTGAAATTCTGATATTGCTACTTGCTCCATTGTTATCCTTATACCAAGCAACTGAACCAGTAGAATTTCCAACAATAGCATAAGCATCATTATTTACATTAAATGAACTTCCAGAAGTATAAATCACCTTCCCTCCTACTAACAATCCAACTGTTACGCCACCTACTTTAAACGTTCCTCCACTATTTGAAGCAACAGTATAATTACCATTAAGCGTTAAATCACCACCGATTGCTAGTGCACCTTGCATTTGACCAGATTGAAGGTTTGCTCCATTCTTCAGAAACACATTAAAACCTTGTGCACTTGAAGTAGGGTTGCTTTGAGCAAAAGCAGAAAAATTTGCTGTTGTAAATAAAACTGCAATCAGCAATTTAACAAGAGTAGAATTTGAAGATGTCTGATTCATAATTTAATTTTTTGGGGTACTTTTTACTTATTTGTTCGAGACAAATGTCTATTGCATAGCACCCCTCAGAAATCCCTTAAAAGGGGGGTGTCGATTAAATACTGATAACTGATGAATAAATATTACAACAAGTATAGCAATGAAAAATGGGTAATTATATAGTGATTTATACTACAAATACGATGAAAATGATTAATTATTGGGTACACAAAGCAGTAGTTTTAATTGAGAAGTTTAAATACTATTTAACTCAGAAATAAAATATCCCCCCATTTTAAGGGGGAAGATGAAGTTGAAAACTCTCTAGTATTTACATTGAATTAATAGAAAGAGAAGGCTAATACTGTTATTTTTGTCCCATTAACAAAAGTATTTCTTGCTTATGCAAAACATTATCACTATTACGCTTAATCCATCGTTAGATAAAGGAACAACAGTAAAAGCCATTGTTCCAGAAAAAAAATTAGCTTGTAGTAATCCTGTTCTCGAACCTGGAGGAGGCGGTATTAATGTATCGAGGGCACTTGAACATTTAGGATGTAATTCATTAGCTATATATATGTATGGTGGTTATACAGGTAAGAAGTTGCATGAAATGATGTTTAAAACTGGAATAGAATGTGTCCCCTTTGAAATAATTGAAGATACCCGAGAAAATTTAATCGTTGTTGATACATCTGAAAATGCACAATATAGGTTTGGAATGAAAGGAGCAGAACTAAGTGAAGAGGAATGGCAAAAACCCTTATCCTTTTTAGAAGAGAATACAGGATATGAATATGTGGTTGCAAGTGGAAGTATTCCGAAAGGAGTACCTATGGATTATTTTGGAAGAGTTGCATCGATAGTGCAAAAGAAAGGGGCTAAATTAATTATTGATACCTCGGGCGAAGCTTTACAACATGCAGTAAAAGAAGGCGTATTTATGATTAAACCCAACCTTGATGAATTGAGCTCACTAAATGGAGTTGAAGAACTAAAACAAGAAGATATTATAGCCGCTGCAAAAAATATAATTAAGTCAGGAGGAGCAGAAATTGTTGTTGTATCGATGGGTGCAAAAGGTGCTATTTTAGTAAATAAAGAAGAGGCCATTCAATTTTCTTCTCCGAAAGTAGATTTGAAAAGTACTGTAGGTGCGGGTGATAGTATGGTTGCAGGTCTTGTATTAGGAATTTCCAGAAAATATAATTGGGCTGATACTTTAAAACTTGGAATCGCTTGCGGTTCTGCAGCTACCATGAATGAAGGCACAGCCTTATGTAAAAAAGAAGATGTAGAAACATTATTCAAATCAATATAAACACTTTTTATTTTCATGTTATTATTGATTATGATAACGTCATATTGGTACCAAATCAAATGCTTGTCGTCAATCAATCTATTTATAAGAATCAGAGTAATTAAATGAAAGAAGTTTTGAATAAATTTTCTGAGTTAAGAATCGGGTGAATAAAATTGATTTAAGAGATGTTTATTCAAAACAATTGTACTCCCTTCATTTCCATTGTCAATTACTAACCAAAATAAAGATTTGCTATTTTGGCCGTGCCGTAGTTGGAGCAAATACGAAAATTTGCTGTGTTGGTCGTGCCGTAATTGGAGCAAACACGAATATTTGTTGCGATGTCGGCAGCGTCAACGGTGCAAATCCTTTTATTAGTAACAGTAACTTCAAAATGTAAGTCATGAATGCATTTGAATTGGAAGATGCAAGTAAAGAAGACCAATATATTATTTACTCCTCATTTAATAATGTGTTAGATGAATTAGTATGTACAAAAAATCCATCTTCTAGCTTTTATCTTGTAACATTATTGATGAGTTTTTAGTAAAAAGACAGGCAAAAATGAAAACGATTTCGTATAATTTATGACTTAAATCAATTTCTTGATTAAAAAAAGATGATATCACACCAGAACGCTGATTGCTTACTATAATTACTTTACATTTGCCCTCGTAATTTAAAAAACTATAAGTTTTAGTGTTTAGATTCTTAAATTAAAATAAAATATATGAGTACGTTTTCAGAACACAATTTCAAGGGACAAAAAGCATTAATCCGTGTTGATTTCAATGTTCCTTTAGACAAACAAACCCTAGCTATTACCGATGACAATAGAATGAGGGCAGCCATACCTACTATTGAAAAGATATTGAATGACGGTGGTAGTGTTATATTAATGAGCCATTTGGGAAGACCAAAAGGTGGACCTGAAGAAAAATATTCTTTAAAGCATATTGTATTGCACTTAGGTGAATTATTAGGAGGCAAGGATGTACAATTTGCCGATGATTGTATTGGCGAGTCTGCTGTTGAATTAGCTGCAGGATTACAACCAGGTGATGTTCTTTTGCTTGAAAATCTTCGTTTTTATAAGGAAGAAGAAGCAGGTGATGAGGCTTTTGCTGAGAAGCTTAGTAAATTAGGGGATGTATATGTAAATGATGCTTTTGGAACTGCACACCGTGCACACGCTAGTACAGCAGTTATTGCAAAATATTTCGCTCCAGAAAATAAAGTATTTGGTTTATTAATGAATAGTGAAGTAGCTAGTGCCGAAAGAGTAATGCATAAAAGCGAAAAACCCTTTGTTGCGATTATTGGAGGTGCAAAGGTTTCAGATAAAATATTAATCATCGAAAACTTATTAGAAAGAGCAACCGATATTATAATAGGTGGCGGTATGGCTTACACCTTCTTTAAGGCACAAGGAGGACATATTGGTAAGAGTCTCTGTGAAGATGATCGTCTTGAAATGGCAGTAGCCTTATTAAAAACTGCTGAAGCAAAAGGAGTAACAATACATCTTCCTAGCGATAGCATTGTTGCTGATAATTTTGCTGCTGATGCAAATACATCTACTGCACCTAGTAACTCAGTTCCTGATGGTTGGATGGGACTAGATATTGGACCAAATGCAATTGAGCAATTCTCAAATGTTATCAAACGTTCAAAAACTATTCTATGGAATGGTCCTATGGGAGTATTTGAAATGGAAAAATTCCAACACGGAACAAAGGCAATTGCTATTGCCGTAACTGAAGCTACTGCATTAGGTGCTTTCAGCCTTGTAGGTGGTGGTGATAGTGTTGCAGCAGTAAATAAGTTTGGATTTGCCGATAAGGTTAGTTATGTAAGTACTGGTGGTGGTGCTATGTTGGAATATTTTGAAGGTAAAGTACTTCCGGGTATTGCTGCTATAACTGCCTAGTTGTAATGAAATATTAAATATGAAGTATGAAATATGGGTTTAAAGTTTATTTTTTTAATCATATTACATAGTTCATATTTGATATTTTAATCTCATACTTTTTATTGGAGACTGTCTTTGATGGTCTCTTTTTTTATTTTAAAACATAATGATATTGCAAATGAAACCTACAATTAGTATTGAATATTGTCCTAAATGTAATTGGATGCTTCGTTCCGCTTATATGGCACAGGAACTTCTTTATACATTCTCTGATGATATTAAAGGTGTATTATTAATGCCCTCAGAAACTTCAGGTAAGTTTACTGTCTATATTGATAATCAACAAGTTTTTGATAGAAAAGAAGCAGGTGGATTCATAGAAATTAAAGAATTAAAACAACTGATTAGAGATCATGTAAATCCTCAAAAAAGTCTTGGACATTCTGACAAAAAGCAGGTTGAATAAATACATTTAGTGTTAGTTAATTAGACCGTTCATTTATTCAAGTAAAAGAGTCCATTAATATTGCGTTACTACGATGAAGGTTTTACCACTAAGAAAACACAAGTTTTTATAGTTTCTAATTACTCACATTCATCAATTTAAAAAGAAAACTTTGTGGTCCTTGTTTTTCCTTGTTTCCTTGTGGTAAAAAGTAACAATATCGCTTCTCTGAAGGTTTTACCACTAAGAAAACAAAGTTTTTCTCAAAGAAACACAAGTATTTATAGTTAATAACTCACCTTACGCAATAGATTGAATCAAATGCTTTTTGTCTTTTATTATTTCTATTGCCACAAAGAAACTAAGTCGCAAAGGCTCTAAGTTCTTTAAAATCACTTCATTAGTATCAATACTTCATTTTTTCTTTGTGCTACTTTGAGTATTTGTGTCTTTGTGTTGAAGAATATAAATTAGACTTAATAACCTTT
>CANCPA010000205.1 GCA_947379895.1 Chitinophagaceae bacterium
ACTTACTGCATTATAAGATACATAAGATCCTGTTGAACCCATTGTAGGATCTAAATAATAATACCTAGGATCAATATTTGTTAATCGACCACTTGTGTAAATATTATGGAAATCAATTGGTGCAGCATAAGGGTTTGCCACATAAGTGTATCCATTTGAAGCATTATTCAATCCAATATTATTTGTATAAACACCATTAGAAACTCCACTTGTAGTATAGGTAACAGTACCTGTAATTAAACTACCGGTTGCTCTTAGGGTAGTAGCAGCGTTCATTGCCAATTGAGTAGGGCCTGTAACCATCACTACACCTGTAGTATCTAAATCGAAGCTTCTGTCACCTCTTACCAATACACGGTAAGATTGATAAGGATTCAACAATTCTGTCTTCGTATTCTTCACGGTATCCCATCCTGCCCTGTAGTAGAAGGCAGAAGCATTTCCTGTTAAAGAATGATCAATACCATAAGTTGCATCTACAGAGTTGTATCGTACAATTGTGTCCTTGATTCCGGTGATAAACATACCATAACCTGTGTTTGCATAGCTACCACTTTCTTGCCATGTATTGAATAGGTAATTTGTAGCACTGTACACACCACTTGCACTTAAATCTCTGTAAGCACGGAAGCCTTTAGGAATATAGCGCTCTACTGTAGCTGTACCTGAAAGAGAACCACTAACTTGACCTAGTATACCACTGTTTGCTATTGAAGTAGATTTTAATGTCAAAAGATTGTTACCTGTATTTAAGTTACCTGTTGTTACTTTCAATACGCCTGTGATATTTTGCATACCACTATTTATTGTTACACCGGCTGCATTATTAATTGTCAGATTGTTTATTGTTCCTGTTCCGTCAATTGTTTGAGCTGATGCTCCTCCGAGTGTCAATGTAGAAGAACCTGAGATTGTGCCATTATTCACAAGACTACCCTTTACGGTAAAGGCACTTTGCAGATTAACATTTACATTATTGACTGTAAAATTGGTTAAAAACGAATTGCCACCACCATAATCAATGTTCAGATTTAACGAACTACTTGTATTACCGTTAATCGTTAAATTAGATGGACTAGCACCCCCTCCTCTAATATAAACGGTACCAGAAATGGTTTGACCAATTGTACCAATCGTAATGTTACGAGTCGTTCCGCTATTTGCATTCAAATAGAATATTCCATTACCAGTAATAGGAGCAGTCAAAGTAAATGGTGCTCCTCCATTAGGTGCTGTGATAGCGATATCACTTCCCAAAGCAATGTAATTGGTAGAAGAAGTACTTGCACCGATTGTGATATAATGGAAAGCAATTGCTGAAGCAGCAGGACCTGTAATTGTTTGTGAACCAGAAGATGCAATGAAATGTACCATCCTTCCATTAGCATCAAAACCACCAGGAAAACTATTATAGGCACTTGCATCTGCTTTAGAAGCCGTAAAATTACCACCTATTTTCAAATCACCTCCTGCAACTGAAGACAATTGTAATCCTGCACCTGTTGAAGTTGTGCTGATTGTCAAATTTCCTGCTAATGCCCTAAAGTAATTATCAGTACCAAAACTTACCACTGTATTTGTTACAGCAGTACCATTTGATTTATCACCAATTGTAACATGTTGAGGAACCCCTAATGTTCCAACAGTAGTAGAAGAAGGGTTTTTCAACCATTCTGAACCCGGGTTAGTGATAGTTCCTGTATTGTAATACAAGGTAGAAGCACTTCCATAAACAACCCCTGTTCCTGTAATTGCACCACCTGCATTCAATTGTAAAGCATTATTAATAGTGACAGTTCCAGAATTTGAAAGTGTACTTCCTAAAATAAGTGCTGTACTTGTACTTGAATTATTTACAGTGATTGTTCCTGTATTTGAAACAGTGCCATTAAAAGTCACAATTCCATATTTATTACCAGAAGAGGACCCTATATTAACAGTTCCACTATTTGTGAATGTCCCTGTAATGGTAGAATTATTAGAACTAAAAGTTCCTGCTGCTGCATAATTAAAGGTTCCATTATTAGTGAATGCAGAAGTGACACCCAATAATCCGTTGTTTGCTGTTGAACTTAAACTTAAGGATGCACCCGAATTGATGGTAAGTGTAGCAACAGTAGCTGTCATGTTATCAACGGTTACATCGTGTAAAATAATAACCGTACTAGAACCTGTAGGAACAACTCCTGCTAACCATGTACTTGTTGAACTCCATGCACCTGATTGCTTAGAAGCAATGCCTGAATAATAAACAAAACCAGTCTTTGTAGCTGTAGGAGAAGTAGGGTTGCTATTTGTTACTGTGATACTTCCAGAAGAAACACCTGAAGAGGCAACTACTGCAGTTATTTGTGTATTGCTAATTACTGTAAAGCTACTTGCGGCAACACCGCCAATAGTCACAGCACTTACTGTACTTAAATTAGTACCGTTTATAGTCAATGTAGTGCCCGAATAACCTGCATTTTGACCAGAAGGAATATTTGCAGAAACAGTAGTGATAGTAGGAGAAGGTGATACATAAACAGTACCCAAAGCTAAATACCCATTTCCAGAAACTGTACTTGAACTATTTACAGCACTAGAAGTCGGCGTACCAGCATAAGAGGCATAAGTTCCACTTTGTGTAGTACTGAAACCGATAGCATTATAAGTATATCCACTTCCAGCAATATCGGAAGCAGTTGCACCCAATGAAATACTTGAACCCGTATAATTACCACTTGAAGTTAATGTCCAATATTGACGACCACTCAAACTACTTTGTAATGAACTACCATCTCCTGTTCCACCCGCTGCAGCTTTAATTGCATGGGCTGTAACCGTTACAGTGCCTGAACCTGTTACAGGACTATTTAGGGTTAGCGGATAGTAATAATCCGTAGCACCTGAATAAGTTCCTATTGGATAAATATAAGTACCAGAAACGTTATTAGCCGGCAATGTCCAAACTAAAGGACCATCAATATAAGCAGAAGGACTGTTTCCACCACCTGTAACTGCACTTGCTGAAGTATTTAAAACAGTCAAAGCATTATTAGTCGTCACGATTCTACCTTCTGTCAATGTTAATATACCTGAAGCCGAAACAGTAGCAGGGTTACCGAGTGTAACCTTAGCATTTGCAGCAGTACCAGTCTTATTAATAGTCAGACTATTAAAATCAACACTAGCATTTGAAGTAGAAATGGTAGAAGCTGTTGTGCCTGTGAACGCTACAGTAGTATTTGTATTAGTAAATACACCATTTACTGTAAGATTACCACCAATTTGCAAGGTAGCTGTACTGTAAGATATGAGGGTATCGCCACTACCAATTATCACGTTTCCAGCCACAGCAGTGGTGGTAATAGGCGAATTATATGCGAAAGCAACAATACTATGATTTGTTGATATCGTAGACCCATTGAAAGTATAGCTACCTCCTACCTGTAAACTGTTCCAATTCTTAGTAGCATTGTTTTGATATCTAATTACATAACCACTATTAACAGGTCCTGTGTTCAGAATCACCATGTTATTTACACTAGTAAAGCCCATGAAAGTGATCGAATTAGTTTGTATTGTTGTGTTAATCAATACATTACCAAAAGTCTGAGTAGTATCTCCCGAACCAGGACTGCCCATTAATCCAGAGTAATAAAGAGTAGCATTAGATGGCCAAGTACGAGCTGTAGCATCAGAACCCCTAGTAACAGATGGAATAGAAGGATTCGCATAAGCCGCCTCATATACTGCATAATCAAACACATTTAACTTTCCAACATTGCCATTGTTGGTATTTTGCAAAATGTTTGTATTTCCACTCATTTTCATATAACCATAGAGGTTAACCATACCTTGTGTACCAATATTGCTAGTACCACTTTTCACAACTAAAGTTGCATTTGTTCCATAAATAGCAGTTGATCCAAGTGTAGTAGTACCTATATTAACTGTACCAGAATCTTGTAGAACGTTAATAGTAAGTGTATTACCATTAGCAATAGTTGCTGAATAACCTGTTCTTACAAGTAAAGTACCCGATGCTACCCTACCATCACCAAAGTTAACAGAACTTCCAGCAACAGGAGTCGACCCTTGTGCATTACCAATCTGCACATTAATCGGCACACCTGCACCTGTAGCAAGTCCACTAATCCATTCAGAACCAGGAGAATAAGTAGAACCCGAATTATATAATAAACTAGCACTATTTCCGTAACTAATTCCATTTCCAGAAACCAAACCTCCACTATTAATTTGAAACAAGGTGCTATCTATCACCGTACCGTTATTAGTAAATGCACCACCAATTATTAGGTTGTTGGTTGTACTACCTCTATGAACCCGGATAGTACCATTATTGGTTGATGTTCCATTTGCAGTAAAATAAGTAAAGAAATTACCTGTAGGAGAACCCACTTTTAAGATGCCATCATTAATAAAAGTACCTGAAACCACCATCTGAGTTCCCGATGTTGTAGTACCCATTGAAATTGAATCGCCAGAGTTAATTGTCAGGCTACCCAATGGATTCGTACTAATATTAGAGTTCATGGTAATTTGATTACGAACCACTACAATAGCACTATTCGCTGATTGACCTGGATAAGTAGTTTGCGGAGACCAAGTAGCCGCAGTTGCCCAAGCACCATCAACAGCAGAAATGTATGCATTCGAATAATAAGTACCCGTTCTAGTGGCAGGAGTAGCACCTGTATTTACTGAAACCACATTTGTAGTTCCTCCAGCAGGTACTGTAACCACTAAAGTACTACCATCATTAGAAACAATGGTTGCAGATTGATTACCAATTAAGACTGTGGTAGTAAATATTTCATTTAAAAGATTAGTTCCAGTTATAGTCAATTGAGAACCCGGATACATAGAAGTACCGCCAGGAATATCCGAACTTATAGACGTAATAGATGGTTGAGGAATATTTACAACTCCAACTGCATAAGTGGAGTCATTTCCTGCAGTAACACTTAGTCCAGTAGTATTGATGCTTGAAGAATAAGCAGTACCTCCTACTGAAGCATAAACACCACTTCGAAGTGCTGCAACAGTATTACTTGTGCCAATACTTAATGGAGTAAATGAAATTCCTAACGTATTATTCAAATTAGGACGAACAACCCAATATTGACTATTATCCATCGAACTAACAGAAACACCATCAGGAGTTAAAGCAACCGCCGATTTAATAGCAGTGATGGAAATGGTATCCGTTGTTCCAACAGCCGTAATAGTATCAGGCATATAGTAATTGGAAGAAGAAACATAATTTCCTACAGGGAATAAATAACCACTACTTCCTGCTTTTACATAACGTTTGATTGGACCATCCACATAAGCAGTTCCACTTACTATGACTGAATCTGATTGTCCAGGTGTACTGATTACACTATCACATATAATTAATGGATTAGCATTAGTCGTTACAATTCTTGCGTTTTGTAATCTTAATGCACCTTTATTCGCAGTACCCACCCTTACAGGTGTATTCAAGGTTAATGCATTTGCAGTACCTGATTTGCGAACACTTAAGTTATAGAAATTCGCCGTGTTTGTTGCTGCAGAACTAATTGTTTGTGCACCTGAACCATTAAATACTACAAAAGAGGTACTAATTGTTGTTGAAGAACCCGCAGTATAATTGCCTTGAATAATTATTGAATCGGATGTAGAATTATTTGCAGACAAGGTTCTTGAACCACCCGTTAAATTTAAGTTATTATAGGTACCACCTACAACAGTCTGTCCTGATGCAGAACTATAATTAACTGTTCCTCCCCATGTGTAACCTTTCGGAAGGGCTGTTGAACTCGTGCTCTGTGTTTGTAAAGTACCATTTGAATTTATAGAAGTTGAAAAGCTTGCTCCCCCATTACTATTTGCAACCAAGGCAAATGTGGACATATTTAGGGTTGCTGCTGAACCAATTGTGAGTGTTTTATTTAAATTCAGAGTACCTGTTGCAGCAACAGTCGCACTATTTGGAATGGATAAATTACCTTCAAACGTGGTGCTTGCGATACTTACTGTGCCACCATTTGCGATGGTAACTGCCCCATTGTTGGTAACTGATGTATAGCTACCTGAATGTGTATCAGAGAACAATCCATTGACTGTAATACCCGATGCAAAAGTCAAGTTAATATTATAAGTGCTGATAGTGGCACTACCTGAAGTACCTGTTGCAGCAGTACTTAATATAATACTCGGAGAGTAGGTAAAGTTTGGATTACTTGTATTATTGTATTGATTGCCAGAAGTAAATCCAGATAAAGCACCTGAAATAATATTTACTGAACCCACTAATACATTTTGGTCAGTAATTGGACCACTTGTAACAGTTGGTGCGGCACTTAACGTTACAGCAAATGTATAATTACCTCCTCCGATGCTTGTTGCAGTACCTATAGTCTGAATATATGTGCCTGCAGGAATGCTTACATTAGCATTCGTTGTTGTTACAATCATGCCAGGGTTTAGCCCTGAAGTACTAGAGTTTTTGGTAAAAGTCACAGTGGAAGAACTATTTGTAAACTGAGCGTAAAAAGTAGCAGAACCGGTTTGTGATCCAAAATGACTCTTCACATACACTCCACTATTAGTAGTAGTCCCTCCTATACCTGTTAATAGTATCTGATTTGCGGCAGTATTACTCCAATCCGTGTTACTACTTGTTGCATTTGGATAAGAAAGATAATAAACTGAATTATACAAAATATAAAATGGACTTGTCAAATATGAAGTGGTAACAGTTCCATTTGAACCGGCAATAGTCGTATTTGCAGGGATATTTGTGCCTGTAATTCCTGAGTTTGTAGTCAGGTTGGTTGCATCGGCACTATTGTTCATCGCTACTGCAACAGAACCATTAACGGTAGAACCCGTCTTATTCGAAATACTAGATACAGAACCTCCAAAAGATAAATTATTATAAGTAAAACCAGGAATAGTCACATTCAAATCTGCAAATGCAGGAACTAGATTGAATGAGATCGTTCCTTGACTAGCACTTGATGTAGAACTTGGGTTGAAAGTACCAAAAACGGTTACATTACCTGATGGCATGATGCTATTTGTCCCTAATGTTAAATTGTAGAAACTCCAAGCAGGAATTGTCTGACTTGTACCACTAAACACCCAACTTGTAAACCTAGATGTTGTAGAAGTATTAGCTGTAGTTAGATTTCCTCTAACAGTAAACGTTGCTGAAGAATTAGTAACATAATCAAAGTTTAAAAACTGAGAGTACCCATTATCAGTATTTAAATTATAGTAATTAGCAGGAGTTAACCTTGTATTACTACCAGCTGCTGTGGTATATACTACAGTACTATTATCTGCCCAATAAGTACCACTCGGAAATTGATTGGTTACAGAACCACCTGCAGAAGTACGGAAAGTACCAGAAAATGATGTCGCATCAAAAGCAGTAGAACCACTTGTGAGGTTAAATGCACCAATTGCAAAAATACCTGTAGAGGATGCCATTGTCAATTTTCCTCCAATTGCTATTCCACCACCAATGACAGAATCCACTCCTGAAGTATTATCACAGGTCAATCCTCCATTAAAGGTAGAAACGGTACCACCCGAAGGTATTGTTTGACCACCAGAAGTATTAGTCAATCGTACCAAACAAGTCCATGTTTTACTTGCAGGAAATGGAGTAGTTGTAGTATTAGCGGTTTTTAAAGTACCTGTACCACTAATTGATGACAAAGTACCCGATAAGGCATTGCTTTGTAAATCGAGTAATGCACTACTACCAATATTCAAAGTACTATTAACAACTAATGCACCTGTAGCTTGTACGCCTGAAGCAGTTCTATTAGAAACTGTTAAACTATTAAATGTAAATGCAGAAACCGACTGTGTGGCAGTAGTACTTGCAAAAACAATGGTTCCTTGCGTAGCAGAAGAACTAGCAACAGGACTAAAATTACCATAAATTGTAATAGTACCATTTCCATAAACTGTTCCTGTATTTGTGGTAGTCAAGTTATAGAAAGTAGAAGCTGCAGGAATTGTACCTGTGCTACCAAAGCTGATGGTACCTGTAGCAGTATTTCCATTTGTCCAATCATAAGCTGGAATTGGAGTAGAAGAAGTTGAGGCCGTAGTTAAAGTCCCATTTACAATTGGTGTAAACGTTCCTGATGCTGCAGATAAGTTAAAGGCTGACATATTCAACGTATTACCACTGTTGATAGTCAAGGTTTTTCCTGTAGCAATTGTCAATGCACCTGTTGCAGTCACTGAATTACTAGAACCACTTACAGAGAAGTTACCCAAAGCAAGCGCTCCAATAGTTTTAGAATTTCCAGTCATTGCTAGAGTACCGCTGCTAGCAGGTGTGATTGTACCTGATGTTACAGCTACATTTCCAGCAACAGTCAATGTATAAGAAGAATAATCCAAGATACCCTGAGTTAATGAAAG
>CANCPA010000206.1 GCA_947379895.1 Chitinophagaceae bacterium
GATTTTTTGGGCCAATGTAGTTTCCTCTTCGGGAGTGATCATCGGAATTTTAGAAATTTCCTGTAGATACTTTTCTACTGCCTGTGAATCTCTGTTTGTAATCTGTGTTGCAATTTTGAGCTGCCTCATACGTGGAATTTATACTTATTTGTATATGAAAAAAAGTTTATTTTTGATGAGTAGAGAATATCCCCAATTTATTAAGTATAACGTTTAATAATTCAGAAAGTTTGCAAAAATACGGTTATGCTTTGTAAAATCCTACTTTTTTAATGAATAATTAAATACTTTTTGAAAATTTTATTAATTTTTTATCGTATTACCTCATTTGTAATTGATAAATTGCCACTTTTATTCAAATTACATTTATTATGATTGATTTACGTTCCGATACAGTTACTAAACCTACCAATGAAATGCTGATTGCTATGATGAATGCATCTGTAGGGGATGATGTTTTTGGTGAAGATCCTACTGTAAATAGATTGGAAGAGATGCTTGCTGAGATATTTGGAATGGAGGCAGGTATTTTTTGTCCAAGTGGTACAATGACTAACCAAATTGCTATTAAGGTTCATACACAACCTGGACAGGAAGTAATCTGTGAAAGATTATCTCACATTTATCAATACGAAGGAGGTGGAATTGCGTTTAATAGTGGTTGTTCTGTGAAATTAATTGATGGAAATAGAGGAAGAATAACTGCCGAACAAATACTTGACGCAATTAATCCTGATGATATTCATAAGCCTACTACTGCATTAGTTTCTTTGGAAAATACTGGAAATAGGGGAGGTGGGAGTTGTTATGATTTTAAAGATATACTTGAAATTAAGAAGGTATGTTTGGATAATAATATCCCTTTACACCTCGATGGTGCTAGGATTTTTAATGCACTTGTAGCTAAGAATGAAACAGCAAAGCAATATGGCGAGGTGTTTGACAGCATATCAGTTTGTTTGAGCAAAGGATTAGGTGCACCTGTAGGAAGTGTGTTATTGGGAAGCAAAAATTTTATTAAAAAGGCACGACGAATAAGGAAAGTGTTAGGAGGCGGGATGAGACAAGCAGGTATTTTGGCAGCGGCAGGGATTTATGCCCTTGAAAATAATTTAAAATTGATTTCTAAAGATCATGCTAATGCAAAACGAATTGAACAAGCATTGCTTAAAAAAGATTTTATTGGTGAAATGCTACCTGTAGAGACAAATATTGTCATTGCCGAAGTTAATGGAAGGCTAAATCCAATCGATTTAGTTAAATTAATGAAGGGGCATGGAATTTATTTAATGGCAATTTCAACCACGCAAATAAGAATGGTGTTACATTTGGGCATTTCTGATGATGAAGTGATTGAAATAATAAAGATTATAGATGGACTTTAGTATCAAAAGAAAATGAAATAGTTCTTTACATACAATAAACCGATTGATATGAGTACATTAGTAAGATTTGATTGGGCAATTAAGCGATTGTTACGCAACAAGGCAAACTTTAATATACTCGAGGGGTTTTTATCTGAATTATTAAAGGAAGATATTGTAATTCAAGAAATATTAGAAAGCGAATCGAACCGAACGACTAGGATTGATAAGCAAAATCAAATTGATATTCTTGTTAAGAATAGTAAGGGAGAACTTATTATTATTGAAGTACAACAGAATGATGAGAGTGACTATTTTCAAAGAATGGTTTACGCAAGTTCTAAATTGGTGACGGAACAATTGGATGCTGGGGATAAATATGAGAATATTAAACATGTAATTTCTATTAACATACTCTATTTTGATTTGGGCAAGGGCGAAGATTACATTTATAAAGGTAAAACAACGTTTGAAGGGCTTCATACAGGAAGTGTGTTAGAATTATCTGAGAAGCAAAAGGATATTTATTTTAAGGATAATGTACATGAAGTATTTCCTGAATATTATATTATCAAGGTAGATAACTTTAATAATATAGCGAAAGATTGCTTGGACGAATGGATTTATTTTTTGAAGAATAGTGATATAAAAGAGGATTTTAGCGCAAAAGGAATACAGAAAGCAAAAGAGGAACTGAATTTGATGCGTCTTACTAAATCGGAGTTGTCTGATTATGAATATTTTTTACATTGTAGTAGGGTTAGTAGGAGTGAAATAAGCACAGCTTTGGATAAAGGATATGATAAAGGCGAAGATGCGAAATCTAAATTTGTGATTGGGAAATTAATAGTTAGAGGATTTTCTGATGAAGAAATTGCAGATGTAACAGGAAATGATTTGAGGCAAATACGATATTTGAGAAAGAATAGTGAAATTGAATAATAATAATAATAACTTCATTTATAATTAATAGTAAGGAATATGTTACCAAGAATTAACCCGACAAACACGCAGGCATGGATGCTGCTAAGAAAACATTATCAGGATGAGATGAGTCGCAAACACATTAAGGATTTATTTGCTCAAGATCCTGAAAGGTTTAATAAGTTTTCTCTTTGTTTGGAAGATATTGTTTTTGACTATTCAAAAAATATTATCAACCCAAAAACATTGCAATTGTTGTTGCAATTGGCTGAGGATTGTAAGGTGAAAGAGGCAATTCATGACCTATTTGCTGGTATCAAAATTAATGAAACTGAGCAACGTAGTGTGTTACATACTGCCCTTCGTAATTTTTCTGATTCAGCAATTCTTGTTGATGGAAAAGATATAATGCCTTTAATACATAAGGTACAGAAGCAAATGAAGGCTTTTTGTATTAAGATTCATTCCGGAGAATGGAAGGGATATACTGGTAAACCAATAAAATATATTGTAAATATTGGAATTGGGGGAAGTGATTTAGGACCTGTAATGGTTACTGAAGCATTGAAGCCCTATTGGATTGAAGGCATTCAAACTTATTTTGTAAGCAATGTGGATGGTACTCATATTGCTGAGACTTTGAAGAAAGTGAATGCTGAAGAAACATTATTTCTTGTTGCCTCAAAAACCTTTACTACCCAAGAAACTATGACTAACGCATTGACTGCAAGGGCATGGTTTTTAGAGTCAGCAAAAGATGAAGCTCATGTAGCCAAGCATTTTGCTGCATTAAGTACAAATGAAAAGGAAGTAACCAAATTTGGAATTGACAAGGCTAATATGTTTGGCTTTTGGGATTGGGTAGGTGGTCGTTATAGCTTGTGGAGTGCAATCGGATTATCGATTGCATTGACAATAGGGTATGACAACTTCGAACAATTACTAAAAGGTGCATATACTGTTGATGAACACACTAGAAATCAAAAATTTGATAAGAATATTCCTGTATTGATGGCCTTGATTGGAGTTTGGTATACTAATTTCTTTAGGGCTCAAAGTGAAGTAATACTTCCTTATGATCAATATATGCACCGTTTTGCCGCTTATTTCCAGCAAGGAAACATGGAAAGCAATGGTAAGAGTGTAGATAGAAGTGGTAATACAGTCGATTATGCTACAGGACCTGTTATTTGGGGAGAACCCGGTACAAATGGTCAACATGCATTTTATCAATTGATACATCAAGGAACATTAGTTATTCCTGCCGACTTTATAGCGCCTGCAATCAGTCATAATCCTATTGGAGATCATCATGCAAAGTTGCTTTCTAATTTCTTCGCTCAAACAGAGGCCTTGATGAATGGAAAAAGTGAAAATGAAGTCAAGATCGAATTGATGAAAGCAGGTAAATCCGAAGAAGAAAATAAGAAATTAGTGCCGTTTAAGGTATTTCCAGGAAATAAGCCTACAAATTCTTTCTTGGTAAAGAAGATTACTCCATATACTCTTGGAAGCTTAATTGCCTTGTATGAGCATAAAATCTTTATTCAGGGTGTTATATGGAATGTATTCAGCTTTGATCAGTGGGGAGTTGAATTAGGAAAGCAATTGGCAAATAAAATTCTTCCTGAATTGGAGAATGAAGAGACTGTAACAAGTCATGACAGTTCTACAAATGCATTGATTAACATCTACAAGAAGTTTAGGAAATAAAACTTGTAGTGACGTGAAAATAACAGAGGGTTACATCGAAACTATTGTTTGATGTAACCCTCTTTATTTATTGCAATTAGTTGCATTGAATTATGAGGATGTCTTATAGTTTTAAATACAACCAAATACCAAGAAACTAAAACCTATTGCTTATTAAGTATGACTTACTAATCGATATAGCACTTGAAATGTTTCTGTTCCCTTTTGTGTGAGCAGTATATTTTTTGTAGAAGTTAGTTGATGAATACTGTCATCGGTATAATGTCGGATTGTAAGTAATTCAAGATCTTTTTCTATTTGTACATCAAAAATTTCTGATGCCTTTGTTGCTAATGCCTCCACTTTATCTGCCCTGTCATCAATGCATAGTTGCAAACTAACTGCACCCGTTTGAATTAGGTTAGGCTTAATTTTTATTTCCTTAAATATTTTATAAAGCGAAATAATGAGTTCGTCTCCTACAAAGGAATAATCTTGACTTGTTAGCTGGAATAATACCTGCTTTTGTTTCACAACAAAAATTGGAGGCAAATTTTTAGCTTTCTTTTTAGATATAACAGTTCCGGGAAGGCTGCTATCAAGGAAACATTTTACATTAAGGTCAATACCCTTATTCTGTAATGGTTTAATTGTTTTGGGATGAATAACTTGTGCACCATAGTAGGCCATTTCTATCACTTCATCATAACCTAGTTCCGGGATAATCTGAGCCTCGGGAAAGAGTTTGGGGTCTGCATTCATCACTCCTTCCACATCTTTCCAAATCGTAAGACTGTCTGCATTTAAAATATTAGCAAAAATCGCAGCCGAATAGTCGCTTCCTTCCCTTCCTAGTGTAGTACTTTCGTTATCAACGGTAGCCCCCATAAAACCTTGGGTGAGATATACGTGCTGACTTTTAAAGTTGATTGTTGAATTTATTGACTGAGTAGTCTGTTCCCAATTGATGCCTGCATCCCTAAAGTTATCATCTGTTCTAAACAAATCCCGAACATCAAGCCACTTGGTTTTAATACCCGCTTCATTTAAATAATTGCTGACAATGCATGTGCTCATCAATTCACCTGCACACACAATTTGATCGTAATAATAATCATATTCTCTAACAGGTGAATCGTGAAGTAGCCATTCAACTTCTGTGAAGAAATCATTGAGTTGTGCATAACATGGATTGTAATGCGTAACTAGTAAATATTTTGCTGTTGTAAGGTGTTGTTGTTTTACAATGTCAAAAAGTTCTAATGCTCTTTCTTTGTTATTTTCAAAGAATGCCTCCGCAACCTTTTCTAAAGCATTTGTAGTTTTGCCCATTGCAGAAACGATAATCATTAGTTTATTTTCCTGATTATCTTCAATTATAGCAGCAACTTTTTTTATTCTATCAATATCCTGCACACTAGCCCCTCCGAACTTAAATACCTTCATTTTTATACTATTTTATTATTACTAATACAAATATGAAGATAAAAAATGGTTAGTAAAGTGTTTTAGTGACATGAAATATTTTATTATGTCAATAATACTTATAATTTTACAATGAATTTTGGAAAATTGGGTAGTTTGTGGTTTTAGATTGATAAAATTTTAAATATGCTTTTAATAAAATTATATGAATAAACTTTTACTCTTAAGTTCTCTTTTACTTTTATTTTTTTCCTGCAAGCCTCCTGTATATACGTATAGGTATAAGACGTTGCCTGCGGAAATTGAAATAATGGATACATCTAAGTCTGTTTTATTAGTTAATGCTGAAATTTTGCCTGAAAGCCCTAATGCAGATTTAGTGCAGACATCGATTGATACTAAAGCCTATTCTAAAAATGAGATGGGGGTTGATAATTTAACTTCTGAAATTGTGAGTGTTGCCAAAAGCAATTACATTCAATTTTTGAGTAAAGACCTTGAAGAAGGACTTAAAATGCATGTTGAAATTGCAAAACAGCTCGACAAAAACGAAATGGAATTGTTATTAGCAAAGAATCCTGGGGTGGCTAATAGGTTGATGAGAAAGTATGATGCGGGTTTAATAATTATTATTAAAAGTGAAGAAGGTGGTTTTAAATTAAACAAGGTTGATAAAATTAAATATTCTGATGCAAGTCGACTCTCGAAAACTGCTTTGTATGATATTTTTTATGAAACTAAGGCGTTGATAATTCAGGATGATAATTTTTTGGATAGAGATATTTACGTTAGTAAGTACCATTCTGAAAGAACCGTCTCTAGAGATATGCCGATGAAGCTTCCTCGACTTAGTAGGAATAAAGGTGATATCATCATTATGTTGAAAGAAAATTCGAAGAAATTATCACAACTGTTTATGGAGAGAAATGTCATTGAAACTTTTATGGATAATAAACGATTTTACAGTGATATTCAATAACTAGATTTCAGAAGCATTATTGTTTATGAAAAATTGAACAATTTCCTTAATTGTAGATGCTTCTCTATATATATTGCTGTGTCCTAATCCATTAGTGATATAAAATCTGATATGTTTAGGTTTCGAATTCATGAAAAGTTCAATGTCGTCGAATGGACAAATCTTATCTTCTTTGTCATGCAGCCACAAGGTATCAATTGTAACATTTTTCATGGCAATTCTTGAATCGTAATAACTAATTGGGTATTTTCCAATTTTTATTATGTGTTCATAAAAAAGGTCTTTTAGTTTTTTTGATAGCCCAACCATACTCGCAAATCCTTCTATTGGTCTAGTTATTTCTATTGCCGGTGCAATTAATACAAGTTTATTTAAATGAGGTATTTTTTCGGTTGCTAGCGATACTGCTAAGCCTCCAATTGAGTGTGCCATAATTCCGTAAAAGGGACCAAAAGTTTCCTCAATCCGAAGTATAGCGTTTTTATATTGTAAAGAATTAATGGTTTTGCCATCGCTGATGCCATGTCCGGGGGCATCAAATGCATAAATGGAAAAGCCTTCCTTTTTAAGTGGGCGGATATATTTTTCAAATTTATAGGCACAGCTATCAAAGCCATGTAGTATTAATATTTTTTTGCCATTAGATATTTTTTCTTCAGGCAGCCAATTCCATCCTCTTAATAGTATATTGCCTGCCGTTTGAATTTGAATACTTGATGCTTTTTCAAATATTAGTGGTACAGTTCGCTTTGGTTTGCCACTATAAGGAGTGCAAAAAAGCTTAAATGCTGCCTCTACCGCCTTTTCAGGAGCGAAGAGTTCTAAGAGACTGAACTTTATTTTATAATATTGTAATGCAATTCTTTTCGCTATTTTCATTTTCTCGAGTGGCTTCAAAGATAAAAGTTATCGGTATATGTTATGAGATAAGGTTACTTTGCAAGGAATTTTATATCAGGAGGTTTTACCACAAGGAAAACAAAGTAAAAACTAGGAAAACAAAGTTTTCTAATAAAATAGATTAAACTAATCACTTATAAACGATAAATCCTAGTGTTTCTTTGCGAAGAACTTTGTTTTCTTAGTGGTAAAACCACCTGAGTAGTAACAGAATGGAATATTAAATGAAAAGCGTACATGAAAATAGTAATAATTGGTACAGGTAATGTTGCGACAGTTTTGGGGAAACTGATTATTAGCAAAGGACATCAGGTTATTGAGGTTGTAGGACGAAACCAAAAAAATACTAATGCCCTCGCCAAAATTTTAAATGCCACGGGGAATGTGAATTTTGAAAACATCACAGAGGAAGGCGATATTTATATGATTGCTGTGGTGGATACTGCCATTGAAATTGTAGCAAATAAGTTATTTTTAAAGAACAAGTTGATTGTACATACAGCAGGTTCGGTGTCTATTAACGTACTCAATACACTTGAAAATAGATACGGTGTCTTGTGGCCTTTGCAAACATTGCGCAAAGAGATGCAGGCTATTCCAGAAATTCCATTTGTTATTGATGCAAATAATGAAGCTACTTATGCTACATTACTCAATTTTACTAAAACTATTACCGATACAGTCTTCAGGGCAAATGATGCAAGGCGTGTAAAGTTGCATTTAGCAGCTGTGGTGGTCTCCAATTTAACGAATCACTTGTATACATTAGCAGATGATTATTGTCAGAAAGAATCTTTAGAATTCAAATTATTAGTTCCGTTAATTGAAGAAACTGGTAAGAGGATAAAATCTAATGCGCCTAGTAATGTACAAACAGGACCTGCAGCACGAAAAGATGAGGGTACAATCAACAGTCATATTTCCTTACTTAAAGGATATCCCACATTACAAAAGATTTATCAATTGATAAGTGAGAGTATCAAGACCGGGAATTTGCGAAAATAAAGGAATAGTTGTGATTGCTTGCCTTAAAATTGATTTGGATAATAGGTGCGAAACAGAAGTTGTACAGCAATTTAGATGCTAATTAATAACCTA
>CANCPA010000207.1 GCA_947379895.1 Chitinophagaceae bacterium
AATGCTTTCTGACGGTCTAACTGAATTGTCGCAGGGACTGTCAACGGGTTGTAAGTACCGATTTTTTGGATGAATTTACCATCTCTCGGTGCACGTGCATCGGCAACTACTATAAAGTAGAAAGGCCTTTTTTTACTGCCGTGTCTTTGTAATCTAATTTTTACTGCCATAGTTAAATAGAAATTTAGTGGCGTTAACAAATATGGTTAATGAAATTAAGGGTGCGAAAATAAGATTCTTACTGACAATAACAAATTTATTAATGAAAGAAAACCTTAAATCTTCATTAATTCGAAAAATATTAATCTTCTTGATTGTTTTATTTTTTATTTTGCTTGAAATTTGTACTTAATTTGCGTTCCCCTAAATACTTAATAGTATTTATTGTACGAATGCTTGATACTTTTTATGCTGAGACCAAGTATTTGCTTTTACAAATAATTTAAAAAGAATGAATAGCAGATTTAAAATACTTATTCCGTTTATAGTTTTGTTGTCTATTTCAAAGTGTGCTTTTTCGCAAACACCTGAACCTGTTTTTCTTGCTAGTGATAGAGGTTTACAGAAATCAGAAATATTGAAACTGCAAATGCGAGATGACCTTAAATTAACTCCAGCAAAATTTGATTCAGTAATGCACATTGAGAACGAATACAAAGCTGAACAAAGGCAAATTCTTGGGAATAAGGCAATTTTAGCCGATGAAAAAGGAAAACGCCTAAAAGCATTAGCCGACAAAAGAACTAAAGCACTAAAATCCACAAGCCTTGATGAAGCGGAAATAAAAAGAGTCGAGATTTACTTTTTAAATAGATAAGATTGACTTAATTGAATTTGCTAGGCGCAATCATCTCAAAAGGAGGTATTTGAACATTAAAAGTTTGCTTATTATTTTGATTCTCCATTTTGTATACGCCATGCATCTTTCCCATCTCAGTTCTTAAACTGCAACCGCTAGTGTATTGAAACTGTTCACCTGTATTTATAAATGGTTGCGTTCCAACAACTCCCTCTCCTTCAACTTCTCGGTTTTCACCATTACTATCAAAAATTGACCAATGACGAGACAATAATCTTATAGAGAAATTATTATGATTTTCTATAGTAATGCGATAGGCAAACATAAACTCATTATTAATAGGAACACTGAAAGAAGGCTGATAAAATACTTCAACCGTTACAGATACACCTGCTGATATTTTTGAGACCATTTTCACTAAAGATTTTGATAAAGATAATATTAAAACCAATTCTAGGTGTTTTTTGTTCAAATAAAACATTCATTAGCTCTATTCAAGCTTTTGGAATTCTGATCCTTTTAAAACCTGAATTTTATAATCCGCTAAACTATCTTTAACACAATCAATCAATATTTGAATATTAAGAGATAGCAACTTACTTAAAGATTATAATCCTAATGTCTATACAATTGATTTCGTATTTTACTCAAAAGTGATTTTGTTTGAAAATATTTAATTGCGTAAACAATTCGAAATACTTTTTGTCTTATTTTCGCAATCAATAATATACAATAACTCATAAATGCACTAAATTATGTCGAAAGTTGATTTAAAAATGCTCGCTACTCAGCTTGATGTTTCGGTCTCTACTGTCTCAAAGGCATTACGAGATAGCCATGAAATAGGAGCAAACACAAAAGCAAGAATTCTAGAAAAAGCAAAGGAGTTAGGATATCGCCCTAATCCGTATGCAAGTTATTTACGCCATCACAAAAGCAAAACCATTGCGTTAATTATTCCGAAAATTGACAACAGCTTTTTCTTGCAAGTTATTGATGGAGCTGAATCCGTTGCGAGAGAAAAAGATTATCACTTATTAATTTACATTACACATGAGGATGCTGAGAAGGAAAAGAGCCTTATTCAACACTTGCAAAACGGTCGTGTTGACGGAATTATTATGTCTGTTTCGCTTAAAATTGGCAATTACAACTATTTAGAGGATTGTATTCGTAATGATGTTCCTATTGTTTTTTTTGATAGGGTTTGCCATGAAGTTGAAACAGTAAAAATTATCACTGATGACTATGCAAGTGGTTTTGTCGCTACCGAGCATTTAATTAAAAACGGCTGTACCAATATAGGATACCTCTCAATTTCAGATAATCTATCTATTGGGGTTAAAAGAAAGAACGGTTATCTTGAAGCACTAAACAAATATGATCTAAAATTCAAGGAAGAAAATATTGTAAAATGCAGCGGAGACGATCAGGAAAATTACGAAAATATAAAGGCACTATTGAGTGGTCCAGAAAAAGTTGATGGCATTTTTGCAGCCGTTGAATTATTTGCATTAAACACATATAATGTTTGTAGAGACTTGAAGATTAGAATTCCCGAAGATTTGAAAGTAATATGTTTCTCAAATCTTCATACCGCAGAGTTTCTTAATCCATCTTTAACGACAATTCATCAGCCTGCTTTAGAAATGGGCGTAATGGCAGCAACTACATTGTTCAAGCATCTAGATAAGAAGAAGGTTCCAATGGTAAATGAGAATATTATAATCAAATCTACTTTAGAAATTAGGGAGTCTTCTACGACTAGAAGAGAGCCGTAATCTTAATCAAAGGATAATTTTAGTTTAAATTGGTATTCATATAAAAGCAAAAGGTACAAGTCATGCAACTTGTACCTTTTGTTTTTATGGATATTAACTTTAATTATTAAAATTAGCTAGTTATGTATTCCTACAATTTGATTTAATTTCTTGTAAAAGCGATAATTAAGCAAAATGGCAGAGAAAGAAAGTCCTGCTACAAAACCTATCCATATACCAACCACACCTAAATGATAGGGGAAGGCTAATAGGTATCCAACAGGAATTCCAATAGCCCAATAGGCAATTGCCACATAAATAGTAGGCCGAACTACATCTTTTATACCTCTACAAAGTCCTACTCCGATTGCTTGGGTTGCATCTGACACTTGAAATATGGCAGCATAAATCAATAATAGCCTTGCAACGGGTAAGACCAATTTGTCGGTAGTGAAAATTAAAGGAAGATAGTTGCCTAAGGCAATCATAAATACGGCAGCACCTATACCATAAATCAAACCTGTATAGGCTGTACTTCTACCTATTGAAGCTAATTCTTTCAGATGCTTCTTTCCATAAGCATCACTAATACGAATTGAACCCGCCATAGAAAAACCTAAGGCAACCATAAAAGTTGTTGACGCACAATTCAAGGCAATTTGATGCGCCGCTTGCGGTATCGCACCAAGCCATCCAATCATTATTCCTGAAATAGCAAATGCACCTGCTTCCATACAATATTGTAAACTACTTGGAACGCCAATCCCAAGCATCTCTTTAATAGTAGCTGTATTTAATGCCCATGCTGATTTTCTGTGGCTCATAAATGGTTCAAATACATTGTGCTTTGTAACTACAGCAATCATTGCAATAGCCAATATGATTCGTGACAGTAGAGTAGCCAAACCTGCACCATCAATACCCATCGCTTTTATTCCACAATGTCCATAAATAAATAGCCAACATAAAAACGCATTTAGAGGCAATGATGCTATTGATAAAATCATTGCAGTTTGTGTGTATTGCAAACCATCAGAGAAATTTTTACATGCAGAAAACACCATCATCGGGATTAAGGAATAACCCATGATGACTAAATAGTTTTTAGCAAGCAAAGTAACTTCCTTTTCCTGTCCCATTAACGGTAGATAAAATGAAACAACATGTACTGCTAAAGCTAGGGCAATGCCTGCAACTATACTCAATGCCCAACCATTAAATAGAATGTGTGATGCTTTATGATGGTTATTTTGTCCATTTGCGATTGCTACCAAAGGGGTAACAGACATGACAAGCCCGATACCAATTACTAATGGAATAGCGATAACATTTACTACTAGAGATGCAGCGGCAAGTTGTTTATAACCAAGGCCTCCAATCATGGCAGTGTCAATCAATCCATAAGCTACTTGGGTAAGATTGCCTAGAATAAGAGGTAAAGCAATCTTGAATGTTGTTTTGAAAGAATGATTCACTTAAAAGAGGTATAAAATAAGAGTGATGAAATATGCGAAAAAGAGTATCAGTTATAATTAGATTTTTCCAATCATAACTAATATCATAATTCATTACTTCTTGCTATAATTAGGCGCTTCTTTTGTAACATCAACATCATGTGCATGACTTTCACGCATCCCTGCATTTGTTATTTGTACAAAAGTTGCATTTTGCAAATCCTTGATTGTTCTTGCACCACAATAACCCATACCTGCCCTTAATCCACCGGCATATTGATAAACAATTTCGCTAAGGCTTCCTTTATAAGCAACTCGTCCTTCAATCCCTTCCGGAACGAGTTTTTTAATACCATCTTCAACATCTTGAAAGTAGCGGTCGCCACTACCCTGACTCATAGCACCTAAACTGCCCATGCCTCTATACTCTTTGTATTTGCGAGCCTCAAAAATGATTGTTTCTCCGGGACTTTCCTCTACTCCTGCAAACACACTACCCATCATCACTACATTTGCTCCTGCAGCCAAAGCTTTTACCATATCGCCTGTATATCTAATTCCACCATCTGCAATGACAGGGATTCCTTTGGTTTTCAACGCATTTGACGCTTCCATGATGGCTGTCAACTGTGGTACACCCGCTCCTGCAACAATCCGAGTAGTACAAATTGAACCTGGGCCAATCCCTACTTTTACAGCATCTGCTCCTGCTTCTGCTAATGCCTTTGCACCTTCGGCAGTGCCAACATTTCCTGCAATAATTTGTAGTTTCTTGAAATTCTTGCGTAAAGTCTTCAATGCATCTATTACTCCCTTACTATGGCCGTGTGCACTATCAAGGGTTACAATATCAACTCCAACATGTTGAAGTGCAAATGCTCGATCAAGCATATCTTTTGTTATACCTAAAGCTGCGCCTACTAACAAACGTCCGAAGTTATCTTTAACTGCATTTGGATTGTTATTCAATTGCAAAATATCCCTGTATGTAATCAAGCCTATTAAATGACCCTCAGAACTAACAACTGGAAGCTTTTCAATTTTATATTGTTGTAATATCTTCTCTGCCTTCTTTAAATCTGTTCCATCAGGAGCTGTAATTAGATTCGTTGAAGTCATTACTTCACTAATCTTTTTCGATTTATTAGCAATTTCAAACCTTAGATCCCGATTGGTAAGAATTCCAACTAAAAAATTGTTTACATCTACAATTGGAATTCCACCAATCTTATGTTCCCTCATAATTTTAAGGGCATCCCCAACAGTAGCATTGGCAAGAAGTGTAATTGGATCTATAATCATTCCACTTTCACTACGCTTTACCTTACGTACTTGTTCGGCTTGTTTCTCGATAGTCATGTTCTTATGCAGCACGCCAATTCCACCTTCTCTAGCTAGTGCAATAGCAAGATTAGCTTCAGTAACAGTATCCATTGCGGCAGAGAGCATTGGTACATTTAATATGATTTCTCTAGTTAAGTGCGATTGAATATTTACATCGCGAGGAAGAATTTCACTGTAGGCAGGCATCAAAAGCACATCATCAAATGTGAGACCTGTACCGAATAATCTTGAAGTTTGGGACTTGCTCTCTTGAGCAGATTTTATTGTTGCCATAGGCAAAGATAGTTGCAGGAAATATATGTCACAACCATTTTTTTTGATCAATGTAAATGTTAGTACTTTTTATTGATTTTTTATTTCTACCCTAAATAGTAAAAATTGATTTGGGCTACCTAATTTCATTGATAAGAAAGTAGTAACAATACTTAAAGAAATTTTCTGAAGGAGTAAATACTTGACCATCTTTTACCTGAAGAATCATTGATATAAATAACTTTCTCAATGAAAGAATAAAAATATTTGTTAGTATCAGAAATGAACATTATGTTTGCATCGGTTTTCATAGGATATTGGATTTTAAAAACAGGGTTGCATTTCCATGCGACCCTCTTTTTTTGTATATTCTACAGCAAAGTGACTAAAGTGAAATTTCTGTGTATATAAAGAGAAAAAGCCCTTGAAGTAAATTCTTCAAGGGCTTTTAATATTATTAGACCATAAATTTATATCCTATTGATTATGCAACGGTACTAATTGCTTTCATTGCTGTCATTGCAGCTCTTAAAGTTGCACCTACTTCTTCAATTTGATGAGAACGGATAGATTTGTTTACAGCTATCAATTCTTTGTTATCTACACCTGCATCAATTCCTGCATTAAAGTTTTTACCAATAACATCAGTATCAATTTGCTTCATGAAATCAGCTAATAATGGTTTACAAGCATGGTCAAACAAATAACAACCATATTCAGCAGTATCAGAGATTACACGGTTCATTTCGAATAATTTCTTACGGGCAATCGTATTTGCAATCAATGGAGTTTCATGTAAAGACTCGTAATAAGCAGATTCAGCCTTGATACCTGATTCTACCATTGTTTCGAAAGCCAATTCAACGCCTGACTTAACAAAAGCAACCAACAATAAACCATTATCGAAAAACTCTTGTTCTGCTATCTTAGCAGAAGTAACAGCCGTCTTTTCGAAGGCCGTTTCGCCTGTTGCAGCTCTCCATGTCAAAAGGTTCTTATCATCGTTAGCCCAATCTTCCATCATTGTTTTAGAAAATTCACCACTCATGATATCATCCTGATGCTTACGGAACAAAGGACGCATGATGCCCTTCAATTCTTCCGCCAATTCGAATGCCTTAATCTTTGCAGGATTACTTAAACGGTCTAACATAGCAGTAATACCACCTTGTTTCAATGCCTCTGTAATCACTTCCCAACCATATTGAATCAACTTAGCCGCATAAGCACCGTCAATTCCTTTTTCAACCATCTTATCGAAACTTAGGATAGAACCTGTTTGTAACAATCCACAAAGAATGGTTTGTTCACCCATCAAATCGGACTTAACTTCTGCAACGAAAGATGACTTCAAAACACCCGCTTTGTGTCCACCTGTACCTGCTGCATACGCTTTTGCTTGTTCCCACCCTTTTCCTTGAGGGTCGTTTTCAGGGTGAACAGCTATTAAAGTAGGTACTCCAAAGCCACGTACATACTCTGCACGTACTTCAGAACCCGGACATTTTGGTGCCACCATAATTACGGTTAAATCCTTACGGATTTGCATCCCTTCTTCCACAATATTAAAACCATGTGAATAAGAAAGTGTTGCCCCTTGCTTCATTAAAGGCATCACAGCACCTACAACAGCAGTGTGTTGCTTATCGGGTGTAAGATTGATAACCAAATCTGCAGAAGGAATCAATTCTTCATAAGTGCCAACGGTAAAACCATTTTCTGTAGCACCCTTCCAACTTTGACGCTTTCCTTCAATTGCTTCTTTACGCAAGGCATAAGAAACATCTAATCCAGAATCTCTTAGGTTCAATCCTTGGTTAAGACCTTGTGCACCCGCACCAACTATTACTATTTTCTTGCCTTTTAAAGCTGTAACGCCATCAGCGAACTGACTGCCGTCCATAAATTCACAAACGCCTAACTGACTTAATTTTTCTCTTAATGAAAGCGTGTTAAAATAATTTGCCATCTTTTTCGCCCCCGCCCCCTAAAGGGGAGTTACGAGGAATTTTTAATTGTTAATTATAAATATTTTAATAATTCTAACGGGTTGCAAAGTAAAGGGAAGTTTACATAGTAAATACACCTTCTTGATTACCTAAGTATTCATTTTCTGATAATACTTCAGCAGGTTGATAAGCTTCAAACTCTCTAAGCTTCTCATGAAACCCACTACTCGCCTTAATAATTGCCACTCTTGCACTACGAACAAACTCAATCAATCCGAAAGGAGCTAAGGCATTGATGAGTCCTTCTGTCTCTTCTCTCTGTCCTGTTGTTTCAAATATGGTGAAATCCTTACGGATAACAACAGCCCTTGCCCCGAACTTGCGCAATAGTCTTTCTACCAATACTTTCTCTGCAATGATTTCGGTAGGCACCTTGTATAAAGCTAACTCCTGCCAGATAATTTCATCATTCGTATTGTAATAGGCTTTCAATACTTCTACCTGCTTTTCTATCTGACGACAAAGCTTACGAACCACATCTTCGTACTCATTGATGACAATTGTAAAACGGTGGATTCCCTCTGCCTCGGAAGGAGAAGTATTTAGACTCTCTATATTGATTTTTCTTCTTGAGAAGATAATCGCAATACGATTTAGCAAGCCTACCTGATTCTCGGTATAAACTGTGATAGTGAATTCTTGTTTAACAGGTCCTGACTGTGAATCAGTAGGAGCGTATTGTATATTATTATGTGATTGTAT
>CANCPA010000208.1 GCA_947379895.1 Chitinophagaceae bacterium
TCCGCTACGCTCCACTTCAGCGCATGACACTAATGAATGCTTAACTCTGTTTACACAAACATGTATTTACTTCCAATAAAGCCGTCTTCTATTCCTTCAAATGTCATTCAGCTCTTTCCAAGGCTTTAATTTTTTTTCATAACAGGCACAAAAAGTCACAAATGGGTTACCAATTGTAGCAAAAGTGTTACCATCTGTTACAAAAGTGTTACCATCTGTTACAAAAGTGTTATCATCTGTTACAAAAGTGTTATCATCTGTTACAAAATGGTTACCAATCGTGATAAAAGTGTTACCATCTGTTTCAAAACGGTTACCAATTGTGGCAAATGAGTTACCAATTGTAGCAAAAGTGTTACCTTCTGTAACAAACCGAAACCGAATCGTAACAACTTGAGTTACTTCTTTGAATAGAAAAAGTCTTTTATGAAAAAAACAAAAGTTACTACTCAGGTATTTTTACCACTAGGGTCACAAGGTTTTGAAAAAAGAAACACAAGGTAAAATATACTGTTTATAAATTTGACAGTCTATTATTTTAAAAGAATTCCTAGTGTTCCTTGTTTTTTCTTTGTTGCCCTTGTGGTATAACCTCCTGAGTAGTAACAAACAAAAACCTTGAAGTATTTAATTAAACATTTTTCGCCAATGATGATTTAGCTATATCTGATTTTTTTTCTTCTGTTACCTATAATAATGGCTTTGTAGGAACAAGTACGAAATTGAATAACCATATTATTTTTATTTATTAAATATTAGGTAATGTCAGAGGCAGTTTTAGGTCTTAACGGACTAAGTGTTACTGAAAAGATAACAAGATTTAGGGATATTTGTGGGGCAGTGGATGATAATAAGACCACTTATGCTACCCCATTTCCAACAACAGAAACAATATTGGCAGAAGTCTTGGTGTTGGAACAAGACGAAGCCGCCACAAGAACTACAAAGTTGGGTGCTGTAGATATCAGAGACCGTCAATTAGCAGTGGTGATGGGTTCGATGAATCTATTAAAGTCGTATGTACAAACCACAAGCAAGGGTGATGCTGTGAAGATACGTAGTACCTTGCTTAAAGTGAAAGGAGCTGCAACACCTCCTACGGTGCAAGAACAGGTATTGATTAAGAGTGGTAAGACAGGCATTTTTATTGGTACTGTCATCTTGATTTGGAGGAGTTTGAAAAAATTGGGAGCTAAATTTTATCAAGTTCAACATAGTGAAGACGGTGTTACAGAATGGATAAATATTGGCGTAACTCCTACAAGGGCGAAAACAACAATTACTGGACTTGTTTCTGAAACACCTGGTTTTTACAGGGTTGCCGCAGGAAACAGTTTAGGTCTTGGCCCTTGGAGCGAACCAATAAGAGTAGTGTCAAAGTAAGAAACTATTGATTACTTGTTAGTTTTTAGTCGTTTGTTTTGAGAGTATAAATAAACCGCCCTTGAATAAAAATTCAGGGGCGGTTTTATTTTATAAGGAACCTAAAAGAAATAAAATGAACAACTTTTGTCATTAAAAATTGAAAGAGAATTACTAACTCATGTTACGCAGCATTTAAACACTTAATAAAGATTTACCACAAAGTGTGAAATGAAGGGCTTAATGTTTCTGTTTATATAACTTGTAGAAAAAACAAAAAGGAGTCAATGTTTTTTTCCAACACGAAGACTCAAAGACGCTAAGATGCACAAAGAAAAAAGTGAACTCAAACTTGACTTAGTGTCTTTGTGTCTTTGAGACTTTGTGTTGGAGAAAAAAAAGAAAAATTTGCTTTTATAATAATTGCAAAATAAAGAATAATCCTTCTTCGCATTATTGAAAAACGACTTTTTGAAAAGAAGTTATACTATAGGCACAATAGGCACATAGAATTTTATTCTAGCTTAGATAAAAAAACATAGAAAAAGTTTCACTTTTTTAAACTCGAGTCTATGTGAACTTAAAGTGAAAGGGTGCTTAAATTTTGAAGAGATTCCTTTACAATGACGTGGACTATTTTCTGTTAGATGTCTCCTATCGTCCACATGACGATCTCAGGGGTTAGGGTCGTTTAAACTAACAATACGTCATTCTCATTTATCTCTGGCTTGCTAGATGGGACATTCAGAATGACAGCAAAGTGTAACGAAATAAACCTACAGACCCTGATTTTTTGCTATTCAAAATCAAACACTTATAATCACGTCATTTTAACCATAGCAGAAATATCAGCAGGAGTTGTTTAGCTAATTATATTTTATAAAATCAATACTTGCAAAGCAGGTTTTTATACTTTGCTAGAGAAAAACAGTAGTGTTTGAGATTTCTCCTAGTGCCGAAATGACGTGAAGATTTACTAGAATAAATAATTTACCAATTAAAAATCCAATTATCAAATGGATAAATTGTAAGTTTGCCCGAAGGGATTGCCTGCTATTTTGAATTAAAATCCCTTATAATCAAATAAACGGACAGACTTATCAGGAAAATGACTTATAAAAGATATTTAATAATCTCATCACTCATATACTTTTACTTGCTATCGGCAATACATCTCTTTGCAAATAGTAATCCTCTCGTAAAATACATTGGAATTGAACAGGGCCTATCAAACAATTCTGTACGTACTATTTGTCAAGACAAGAATGGTTTTTTGTGGTTTGGTACCTATGACGGACTCAATAGGTATGATGGATATGAATTTAAGGTTTTTAGAAACAAGATTAACGATAGCACTTCTCTGACTGAAAATGTAATTACCATCATTGACGAAGACAAGAATAATAAAATTTGGGTGGGAACAAGGCATGGTTTAAGTGTATTTAATAACCTGACCGGCAACTTTTCGCAAGTCTATTATTCGGCTCATCATCAAAACAATCCACTTATATTAACCGATGTTATTCGGGCAATTAAGGCCGATATAAACAATAACGTATTTATTGGAGGCGAGGCAAATGGATTACTATTTTGTGCAGGTGGTAATACAAAAGCAATATCTATTCCATTAAAAATCAATAACAAAAAAATCAATTCTTATAATGTATTGAATGTGAAGATTGGACAGGATAACAAAGTTTGGGTACTTGTACGTGGTTATGGTCTATTTCTATTCGATTATTCAACGATGCAATTAAACCTTTTTGATGCCAAACTTAAGGATGCACAACAGATGGAATTAGACGGGGATAACATTTGGTATAGTGCAAATAAATCGCTTTTTAATTATACTCTTTCCTCTAAAAAAGTCATCAATTCGTTCGAGTTAACAGAAGGAGGCATCAATACAGGCATTGTTACCTCGCTAATGATGGACAAAAAACATCAATTATGGATTGGCGCAACCGGTGGAATAACAGTTTATCATGTAGATACAAAAACAACTCAAAACTTTTTAGATGGAGATGGAAAAAATTCACTCACAAGTGGCGTTGTGTATCAAATATTTGAAGATAAAGATGCTCAAATTTGGGTTGGAACACTACATGGTGGGATTAACCTGATTAACACAAAAGAAAAAAGGTTTGAGAATTATTCATACGATGCAACAAAGCCAAATGGCTTAAAGGGGAACTTCATCGCCTCCTTTTGTGAAGATCAAAATAACAAAGTTTGGATTGGAACAGAGGGTAATGGCATTAACCTTTGGAATCGAACAACTAATACCTTCGAGAATTTCAAGAACATTCCAAATGACGAGCAATCGTTATCCGGCAATTTTATCGTCTCCATCAAAAAAGATTATCTAGGTAACTTATGGATGGCGAGCTACTATACAGGGATTAATCGCTTTGACAAAAACACCGGAAAATTTAAACGTTATCATTGCATTAACCCCACAACAGGATTAGAAAACCTAGTTGTGTTTCATATTTATGAAGATAGGAATAAGGATTTATGGGTTTCTGCTTTGCGAAAAGGGAGTTTCATGGGTGCTTTGTACCGGTACAATAGAAAATTAGATAAGTTCGAACTTTTTGATGATTCGCTGTCAGATATTTATGCCTTTACAGAAGATAGAAACAATGTAATGTGGGGTGGTAACCTTACGCATCTAGTTAAGATTGACCGCATACATAAGAAACATGAATTTTATTATATTGGAAACACCGTAAAGACTATTTACGAAGATGCACAACATAACTTTTGGATTGGCACAGAGGGCGGTGGATTTCTTTTATTTGAAAGAGCACAAAAAAGAATTGTAACAAGATACACTACCGATAGTGGACTTTGTAATAATGCGGTATTTAATATTATTGATGATGGCAAAGGCAGTTTATGGATGGGCACATATAACGGCTTGGCAAGATTCAATTTAAAAGAAAAGACTTTTAAAAACTATTATCAGAGTGATGGACTACAGACTAGTCAATTTAATTATAACTCCTCGCTGTCATTAAGTACGGGCGAATACATTTTTGGTGGTATTCACGGATTCAGCATCTTCCGGCCAACTAATATCACGATGCAGAATACGGTTCCTAATCTTCAGTTGACAGGTATAAATATTAATAATGTACCGATAGAAAATAACACTTCCTACTTGAATAATTCGGGTGCTTCTGATTCTATTTTCGAATTAAAAGTACCCTATAATGAGGCCATATTTTCGTTCAACTTTGCTGCATTAGAGTTTTCGGCCCCTAACAAAATAAACTATTCCTATTACATGGAAGGGTGGGACAAAGGTTGGAATAACTCCTTCAACTTACGAAATGCATCCTATACTCACTTAAGTGAAGGAACTTATACTTTCAGGGTAAGATGTACAAACTCGGACGGCGTTTGGAGTACTAAAGAAATAGCCATAAAAATCAGGGTATTACCTCCTTGGTTCAGGACATGGTGGGCTTATCTATTTTATTTTTCTTTGTTATCTTATCTCATCTATTTTTATCTTAACTATCGGGCACGTCAGACAAAGCTTGAATATGAAATAAAGATTTCATTACTCGAAGCCGAAAGAAAAAAAGCTGAATACGAAAGGGAAGTGGCAGAACACGAAAAAGATAAGGCACAGTATGAAAAAGAAAAACTGCTGAATGAAAAGGATAAGGAAATGAATGAGAAGCGGATTTCATTTTTTACCAATATATCACACGAATTCAGAACGCCACTCACATTGATTATTAATCCAATTAAAGAGTTTTTAATCGATAATAAACTATCGGAAGAAACGAAAAGCCTGAATATTGTTTATAGGAATGCGAAGAGAATGCTTAGTTTGGTGGATCAACTATTGCTTTTCCGAAAAGCAGATGTGAATGCAGATCAGATGAGAATTTCTAAAATCAACTTTTCTACGCTTTGCAATGAAGTTTATCTATGTTTCATTCATGAAGCTGCAAAAAAACATATCGATTATCCTTTCGTTTGTACCAATCAGGATATAACGGTTTATGGTGATAAAGAGAAACTTGAAATCATTTTGTATAACCTCGTTTCTAATGCGATGAAATACACACCTGATAATGGGAAAATTGCTTTCGAGCTGATTGAATTAGACAATACCGTATCCGTAAAAGTAACAGATACAGGAAGTGGTATTCCTGAAAATATTGGTGACAAACTTTTTGATAAGTTTTATCAAATCACAGGAGCGAAGGCAGTAGTTCAACCTGGATTTGGTATTGGATTATTTTTAGTGAAGCATTTTACTGATGCTCATAAGGGAACAATCGTTTATACGAGTAAACCAAATATTGGCACTTCATTTTGCTTGACATTATTGAAGGGTTTTGAACATTTTGATGCTGAATTAATTACTAATGAAATCATCGAAAACAAGAATTTATTTACCGAACTTAAACAGGAAAAGCTTGATACTATTACAGAGGAAGCGCTATTGATTACGAATCATTCTACAGACCAAAAGAACTTGAATGAATCGATTATAACGAGTAAAAAGTCATTGCTTGTAGTAGATGACGAGCCTGAAATCAGGGCCTACTTAGTATCTATCTTTAAAAAAGCCTATACTATTTATGAGGCTGATGGTGCAGAAACAGGCTTATTTTTAGCAAGAAAGCAATTGCCCGACTTAATCATTAGCGATATCAGAATGCAAGGCATGAGTGGAATAGATTTTTGTAAATCTGTGAAAGAAAATGATGACACAAGTCATATACCTGTCATTTTGCTAACCGGCACTTCGTCTCCCGAATTAAAATTGCAAGGTGCTGAGTATGGTGCAGACGACTATATTACAAAGCCATTTGAAAAAGAATTTCTTATTGCTAGGGTAACCAACCTAATTAAGTCAAGAAGTAACTTAAGGAACTATTTCTTCAATGAAATAACCTTTAATAAAAATGAGACAATCGTATCGGAAGAATATAAAGATTTTCTTGATAAATGTATTGCAATCGTAGAAAACCATCTTGATGATGAGAACTTTACGGTAAAGACATTGATTTCAGAAATTGGGATGAGTCGTTCGAACTTACTCAGAAAGGTAAAAGTAGTATCAGGGCAGTCGATTAATGTGTTTATAAGGTTCATTCGGTTACGCAAGGCAGCACAATTATTTATTAACACCAACTACAATATCAATGAAACTGCTTCGAAAGTAGGCATGGGGGACATCCGGCACTTTAGAGAACAGTTTAATAAATTATATGGACTTAATCCCTCCGAATATATACGTAAATACAGAAAAGCATTTGGCAATCACTACCATAAAGTAGAGAAATAATCGAGTAATTCTATTTATAAATTAAAAGGTAATATTTCATGCATTGTACTATAGCTGTTTCTTTCAATTTTACTGAATGATTCTGAAATATAAAGTCGGATTCATCCCTTTTAACCCAGATTACGCAATAGGGTACTATTACAATTCACAACCACTTCAAACACAAGATTTTACTTGATTTGTTTGACTTCAACGTAATTTATTATGTCATCACTCAAAAATCTGTATAAAAACTTGTCTTTTTTGTATTTCTGAATGTCATAACGTGTCCTATTGTTTTCTTTATGCCTAATGTGGTAACCATTTTTAAGTATTTTTTGAGCTTGCGTATGATGAGTTAATAACTCACCTTACGCATAGATTGAATCAAATGTTTTTTTGTCTTTTTTTATTTCTATTACCACAAAGAAACTAAGTCGCAAATGCACTAAGTTCTTTAAAGCACTTCTTAAGTATCAATATTTCATTTTTTCTTTGAGCTACTTTGAGTATTTGTGTCTTTGTGTTGATGAATATAAATTAGACTTAATATCCTTTATTAATTGTTGCGTAAAGTGAGTTAATTAGTTTTTTTCAGAAACCCAATTATATGTTCCATCATAGGATCGAACCACGGATTAAAAAACCAAAAAGGATGTGGCGTATCATCAATTGTATGCACTTCGGAATAAATGTGTAAGGAATCTAATAGCTTAATAAAATCAGTCCTACCCGCATGAAACCTTGGCAAGGAACTATTTATAAATAAAAAGGGTACCGTTTGATTGGTTATATGTTCTAAGGCTGAAGCTTCTTTCCATCTATCAGGACGCTGTTCGTAAGTACCTCCTAACCACTGAGAGGCAACTAGACTTTCGGCAGATTCAGGATGATGAAAGGCGAGGATGCCATCAATATCAATTGCCGAATGTATGTTTGTTGTTACATGCCCCTGCCCTACCCCGATTGTATCTTCAAATAATGGATTGCAATTCGTAGTCCCAATCAATGCAGCTAACTGTCCACCTGCCGAAACACCTAATGTGGAAATCCTGTTTGAATCAATACCATAATTTTTGGCATTAAGTTTCATCCATTTCAACGCTGCTTTTAAATCGTATACAGCTGCTGGATATTGAGCTTCGCCTGATAAACGATATTCGGCACTCACAGCCACATATCCCCTATTTGCCAATGCTGTTGACATTGCTTCATTCTGTGACTTATCGCCCGAACGCCATCCACCACCAAAAATCAATAGAACTGCAGGTTTACGTTTATGAATGCGTTTTGGATAATAGATATCTAAACCTAGCGATCGTACTCCAATCTTTCTGTAAATAATATCTTTATTAATAATTACATCTGATTTTGCTTTTGGAATAGCAATAGATATAAAAGGACGTTTCTTTTGCTCTTTTACGAAAGTAGCATTTAAAGTAAAACTTGTGTCCTTTTGCACTTTATTGTTCTGTGCAAGAGAGGCAGTAGCAAAGACAGTGCAAAGGATGACTAATGCTGTTTTATACATAACACATAAAATGAATACGGATTAGAAAGTGCTCTAAATCCTCATTAGTTAAAAATATTGCTTCTTTGAAATTCAATCTTAATATAAGTTACGATTT
>CANCPA010000209.1 GCA_947379895.1 Chitinophagaceae bacterium
CTTCCGACACTTTTCAATGTCAGAAGCCAATTCTATTTTCTTTCCTACCACTTGCTTATCCATAAATGAAATGTAGTATTGAAAGATAGTCCCGATGTCCTAAACTCCTAAGGGAGAATAGAGGCTGTCTTCGTAATTTTTACTTTACATCCTTTTTTGTAAAGTAGGTTACGAAATGTTTGTAGTCACCATTGCACAATACGGTCCTTCTATTCCCTGTGCATCTACATAGCAACTAGCAATTGCAATTTGTAGCCCTGCATCATCTGCAGGAAGGGTTAGAACAATCGAGTGCTTACTGCTGTCGATAAATTTGCAGAAATCAGCGGCGCCGGCTGGAATAGTCGTCCCCACTCTTACTACAAAATACCTGACTCTAATAAACACAATGTTTACAGGCTTAGCAACGTTACCGATAGAGTCTCTAATAATTAAGCTGAAGCGATGCCCCGACTTTGACTCTATCTTCATAACATTCATCTCGATTGCGGCTCCTTCATGAGAAACTCGGTCACCGGAATGTGGTTCCAAGGCGGCATTTAATATATCAGTAGCTGTAGCTGCTTTATTATTATAATACCACTTTGGCGCAAACCATCTTGCCACTTCAACTGCCTTTTCTTGTGCAGTGTCCCTTGTTTGGGTCATTGCCATAGTTACGACACTCTTGTTGGTCATCTTGTTTTCGGCAGCTACAAAAGGGGTAACTACATCGCTCAACGCTTTATTATCTGCAGGAAGAATACCAAGCCTCTCAACTACTTCTGTTGATGCAGAGTAGGTAGCTAGGGTGGTAAAATTTGCGGCTAACTTATGTGAGGCGGCTGAAAACTGATTTTTCAATTTACTCATTCAATTTGAATTTAGTAAGTGAATAATTTTGCCTGAACCATATCCCAAACTTTCTAATGGGATATTTGTCGGTTGTTCTTTGGGAGTTATCTCACAGCCACAACTGTTACCACCTGCCGAGCGTATGCTTTTTGCATTTTTTTCATCCTTTGTTTGCCTCCTTCAAAATTAATTTTTGCAAAATTTGATTAAATATTTTTACAAATTGATTTTTCATTCGGGTAGTCCTCTTAGTTATTGACGTCGTCCTGTCAATTATCGACGTCAATACTTGATTCCACGACGTCGTCCTATGAATTATTGAGGTCGATTTGTTAGTCCCCGACGTCGTGCTGTTAGTTATTGAGGTCGATTTGTTAGTGCTCGACGTCGATACTTGATTCCACGACGTCGTCCTGTTAGTAATCGACGTCAATAACTTAATGGACGACGTCGATAATTTGAGTAGCGAGGTCATTAATCCGACTATTTTGCTTCTAAATTTAACTATACAGCTATTATGTAGAGTAAATGATAAAACAAAAGAGGCTATAGGGAGAAAATATGAAAAACCTGAAGTGATAGTTCTTTCCCAAATAGGGAAGTTGTAATATCCGTTTTTAGTTAGGAATGCCAATGTCAATGTATTGGCAGATTGTGTATAATAATTAGTATTTAATTCCTTGAAATACATTCGAGCAGTATTAAATCGTAAATAGGAATGTAATGTAACCTTATTTATTCAAAGTGCAGATATTAATTAAAATTAAACAATTTTAATTCTTTTAGAAAAGTCTTTCTAAGCGATATTAATTTTGTAGTTACATGCACTTCGATAAACGGCTATTTACATTTTTTTTAAATGTAAGGAACTCTACAAAATGAGCCTGTCAGACTGAGGATCTCGAAGTAGGGTAGAAATGTAAATCGCTTACCTTCTAGCTGCTAATGACAAGTAGTTTGTTTTTTCGAAAATCTATGGTGAAAGTTAAAATTAGTTACTGCTTCGACGGGGCTCAGCCTGACAGTCGCCCTTACATTCTACATAAACTGCAAAGTCATCTAAAAAAAATTGAGAATATCTAATTACTACTTTATTATTTGACTAGTATTAAAGTCTGTAAAATTAATACTTTGCAATTTATTGTTTTGTGTCGTTACCACTTAGTATATTAGAAAACTTGTGTTTGAAACTTAAAAAATAAGATTCAAAATATCGATAGGATATACTTGCTAACAAAATAGTAAACAAGAAACTAAATGGATAGACTAGCCAATTGGTTAATAAATTAAGGGTTTTACAAAGAGTAATTGATAAGGCAATTCCTATAGGATGATACATGTAAATACCATAGGAAATATTGCCTAAATAGTTAAATGCTTTATTTTCTAATGAAATTTGTATGCGATTATTTGCAGCAAAATTTAAAATGATCAATCCAAATAGCAGGGCGTAGAATTCGTTGTGGATATAAGGTATGTAAACACCCTTAATCATCAATAAAAGTACGATTACAATTATTATATAAAATAGTGTATTGTTTAAAATATATTTTAAGTAAGGATTTTTACTAAATAATAGAACTGCATAAATAGCTCCAATTGCCATACAATCGATGTTAAAACTAATCCAAAATCCATTTAATAGGTTGTGAAACGGTATTAAATCTCCATAGTGCGAAGTTAAGAATCTTGAAAATAAAGTATAAATGATAACAATTAAAACCATAAATACTATTCGGTACCTTTTACAATATTTGATAAATACTGGCCAAACTAAATAATATTGTTCTTCGGTACCGATCGACCAAGTATGTGAAGCATAGGGAACAATCCCATAAAGTGAAAGTAATAAGTTAGGAAAAAAAATAGTGTACAATAGCAATTTGCCTACCAAATGACTATAAACTACATTTTTGCCATAGTTAGGTAATACAAGGGCAGGAATATTTGGTAAAACAATAAAAGCTAAGAAAACAATAAAAAAATAAAGAGGCCAAATTCTAAGTATCCTTCGGATGTAAAACTTCCTTATGCTAATGGTAGAAAATGTATGTTCTTCACTTAAAAGTAAATACGTAATTAAGAATCCACTCAGTACAAAAAACAAAATAACACCTAGTTTGCCAATAATTGTAATGAAAGGAATAGTACCCCAATAATTGGGACTGATAAACATTAAAGATTTGAATTGTTCGATATGATGGATGATGACCAAAAATGCAGCGATAAATCTGATGCCATTAAGATTTGGGAAATATATTTTTTGTTTGTTCATTTTTCAATTTAGTTACAATAAAGTGTTATTTTGATACAAAGTAATTAAGGAAAACGTATGAAAAATAAATTATTTCTGATATATCTATTAACTATTAATAAAAATCAGTCAAGGAACGCTTTTATATTTATTAATTTAATTACTTCAAAAAGACTTAAATAATAAAATTATATTAGAATTAAATCAGAAAAAGTACTTCTATTAAGCAAAAGAAAAGACATTAACAATTAGGCTAATTACTAACTAATATCTCGTTCTCCCTATATTTGTTGCCTTGTCATGAGGCTGAAGATTTACAAGGTATCAGAAATATATGCGAATAAAAGGTTTTTGGGAGCAAATAAATAGATCATAATACATTAAAATGGGTAGTGATTATATTTATTAGTTTCTTGAAACCTTATTATTTAATAGTAAATGGCCTGATTTCGAATTATTTTTTTATTAATTTTTTAGCACTGTGAGTCAGGTAGCGAAGCTGTGTTAAATAGTTATAAATGATGAGTGATAAATAATAGGTTTCCTATCATTCACTGCTCAAATATCACCACTCACAACATAATACTTTTTTGATGAAGATAAAGTCAATTTTATTAATTCTATTTGTTAGTAGCTTTATTACTAGTTGTAATTTGCAAAAAAAATTACATGATTCTTTGTATTTTAATGACGCTCTAGATAGTTCGCACAAGGTTTTAACAAGTATGGAAGCAACAATACAGGTAGATGATAGATTGTCGATACATGTTTCTGCATTGAATCCCGAATCAGCAGTTCCTTATAATATGTCAGTTGCAGGAGGAGGGGCAGCAAGTAGTGGAATAGGGAATTCTACAGGTGCAGGATATCTTGTAGAAAAAGACGGGACAATAAATTTTCCTGAGTTAGGAAAAATTAAAGTAATTGGAAAGACATTGAGGTCGTTACGTGATGAATTGACTTCTTTACTTACAAAATACTTGACAGACCCTGTAGTAACAGTACAATTTTCGAATGCAAAAGTAATAATTATGGGAGAAGTGGGGCATCCTGGCGCGATGCCAATTATTGATGGCAGGTTGACTATTTTGGAGGCAATCATTCAGGCAGGAGATGTTCTTCCGATTGTTGGTAGAAAAGATAGTGTTTTGGTAATTAGAGAAGAAAATGGGGAAAGAAAATTTGCTTATATAAATCTTCAATCACATAATATTTATAAGTCACCCTATTATTTTTTGAAACAGAATGATTTCGTTTATGTATTGGCTAATAAACAAAAAATCAGACAACAAACCTTACAAGTCTTTATATCTAATATTGCAATTGTTACCACATTTTCTTCGATAATTACTACTTTATTTTTACTAATTACTTATATTAAGAAATAATTAATGGCACTATCAACTAATCCACAAATACAGCTAGGCGAACAAAAAAAGAATGTATTGCAAGATGTGGCACCTCCCGCAAAATTGTCGGGGAAAGAAATCGTCTATAAATACATTGTATTTCTGCCGCTTTTCATTGTTTCCATAAGCATTGCCTTGACAGTAGCCTACATCAACATACGCTATAAGATACCGATGTTTAATTCGAGCATTTCATTATTGATAAAGGATGACAAGAGTAGTAAGGGTGGTGGAGATGATTTGATTTTAGAAAATTTGACTACCTATAAAAAGAAGACCAATCTTTCGAATGAAATTGAATTGATAAAATCAGTTTCGATGCTTGCAAGGGTTGTAAAAATACTTAACCTCAATTGGATATATTTTAATGAGGGAAATATTAAGCGCGCAGAATTATATGGGAAAGCCACCTCTATACATGCTAATTGGGTAGAATTGAAAGATAGTACCATTCCTGCATCTTTAATTATTGTAAGGAAAAGAGATGCAGTTTATATAGAATTTGGACCAAACCGATATAAGAAAATCTTTACAGGTGATATAGTCGATTTTCCAATTGGAAAAATGCGCGTGTTCTTTGATGCTAATGAAATACTAAAGGATAGTAAGTATATTATATCCTATCAGCCCACTAATAATGCTGCTGCAGCAATTGCAGGAGGATTACAAATCAGGCAATTGAGTAAGGAAACAACTATATTACAGTTAAGTATTACTCAAGAAATACCTCAGAAAGGAAGGGATATATTAAATACCCTTGTAAATGTGTATAATGAAGTTAATGTAGAAGACAAGAATCGGATTTCAGATAATACAATAAGATTTATTGATGAACGTTTGGATGTATTGACGGGGGATCTGGCAAAAGTAGAAGACGACTTAGAGGCTTTTAAACAGAGATATGGAATTATAGATTTAGACAAGCAGGGGGCGGAGTCATATAAACAATCAGGAGATTTAAAGGATAAAATTGCAGCACAAGAAGTACAATTAAAGGTTATAGAAATGGTGAAGGACTATGTATCTACACCAAAGCGTAAATACGAATTGGTGCCTACTACTTTAGGGGTTGAAGATCCAACGTTATCAGGTTTAATTACCAATTATAATATGTTACAATTGGAAAGATCTGCAAAGCTGAAGACTATGCCCGAAGAAAATCCAATCATTAAAGTCATTGAACATCAGATAGAACAGGTGAGGGTTCGAATAATTGAAGACTTGGTAAATATCAGTAAAACAAAAACAACTTTAAGTAAATCTGTAAAAGATAACTATTCTGCATTACTAACAAGTGAGAAGCTGATACCCGAAGAAGAAAGGGGTATATTAGAAATCATGCGTCAGAGAGGCATCAAAGAGAAACTTTATCTTTTTCTTTTACAAAAAAGAGAGGAGTCCGAAATTACAAGGGCAGCTACAATTGGTAACTCATTGCCTATCGATCCTGCAACGAGTGGCGGACAGGTAAGCCCTGATGTTAGTAATATTTATCGAACGTCCTTTGTAATTGGTTTATTAATACCCATTATCTTCATCTATCTAATAGATTTATTAAATGATAAGATTATAGTACGTAACGATATTGCACGTGTTACAACTGCTGCAATTATTGGAGAAGTGGCTCACCATAGTAGTCAGAATCGAGTGCTTGTGGTAAGTAACAAGGATAGGAGTGTATTAGCAGAGCAATTTAGAATTCTGCGTACGAATGTATCATTCTTAATTGGACCAAATGTAAAATGTCCTGTATTGTTAGTTACTTCAAGTATTGCGGGTGAAGGCAAAACTTTCTGTTCGATGAACTTAGCAGCAGTTTGGGGTATTGCCGGAAAGAAGACGGTTATTCTAGAGTTGGATTTACGTAAGCCAAAGATTGCAAAATCATTGGGGTTGATTAATGAAAAAGGAATTACACATTTTATGTTAGGTCAAATACCTGCAGAGTCTATTCCTATTCCTATTCCAAATACAGAGAACTTGTATATTGTTCCTGCGGGTATCATACCACCGAATCCGTCAGAAATGATTATGGATCCTAGAATGGGAGAATTTATTGCATATCTCAAAACACAATTCGACCTTATCATCATTGACTCTGCCCCTGTTGGATTAGTGAGTGACTCGAAAATTATTGCTCAATTGGCAGATGCTACTATCTATATTGTTCGTCAACGTTTCACAGTTAAAAAGCAATTGCCATTTATCAATGAATTGTATCAACAAAACCTATTACCAAATATTGGTATACTTGTAAATGACGTGAAGATTGGCGGTATCAACTCTTATTACGGATATGGATATGGGTATGGATATGGGTATAGTTATAACTACAATTATAACTATCGTTATGGTAGCGAAAAGGTTACAGCTTGGACAAAATTAAAATCGATGTTTAAAATATAGGGAAGGTGGCAAAGAGTGATGAATTATGAAATATGAGTTATGAGTCTTATTCATAGAGCATTTTACTGTAACTAAACTATAGGGTTTACTACGAAGAAAGCGAAGAAAAAAATGGAACACAAGGGTTTCTTTTTAAAATATATAACATTTAAGCATCTTATATGTATTTTAATTTTTGTGTTTCTTTGTACAAAACCTTGTGAACATTGTGGTAAAAATACCTGAGAACGAACGCTTTATTACTTATTACTTAGTCACCTTATGCAACAATTAATAAAGGATATTAAGTCTAATTTATATTCTTCAACACAAAGACACAAATACTCAAAGTAGCACAAAGAAAAAATGAAGTATTGATACTTATGAAGTGCTTTAAAGAACTTAGTGCCTTTGCGACTTAGTTTCTTTGTGGTAATAGAAATAAAAAAGACAAAAAACATTTGATTCAATCTATGGGTAAGGTGAGTTACTTACTACTTACAACTAATTACTAAAAAATTTTGTGTAGAATAGCAGGCATATATGATCCTAATTCATTTACACTCGAAGCAGATATACTTCGAATGCGAGATGCTATGTATCGTGGAGGACCAGATGGAGCGGGTGTTTATATTGCCAAAAGCGTTGGAATCGCATTCGGTCATAGGCGATTGGCACTGCTCGATTTGACCGAGGCAGGTCATCAGCCGATGTTTTCGGCCGATAAACAAATTGCTGTAACTTTTAATGGTGAAATTTATAATTTTCAAGAATTAAAGAAAATACTTGAAAGCGAGGGGGGGTATCAATTTCATACTCAAACCGACACAGAAGTAATCATTTACGCCTATCAATATTGGGGAACAAAATGTTTCGGATATTTTAATGGCATGTTTGCGCTTGCAATTTGGGATAGCCATTCAAAAGAAATTATTCTAGCAAGGGATCATGCAGGTATTAAGCCCTTATATTATAGTCTAAACAATGATCCCAAAAATTGTCAATTAATTTTTGCATCCGAAATTCGTGCATTCAATGCATTTAATAATAATTGGCCTGAGAACGAAGATTGGAAAATTCCATTTTTAGCTTATGGGCATTTGCCTGAACCTTTTACGACGCTTAGTGGGGTTGAGCCTTTGCAAAAAGGATGTTTTGCAATATTTAAAATAGCAGATTTCTCATTTAAGGTTTATCCATTTTATCAATATGCCTATCAAAAGAAAGTAACTGACAAAAAAGCCGCTGTTCAGTTAATTAAAGAAAAGGTAGAAAAAGCAGTGCAACGCCACCTTATTTCAGACGCTCCTCTAGGTGTCTTTTTAAGTGGAGGGATTGATTCAAGCATATTAACAGTATTAGCCTCAAGCTTTG
>CANCPA010000210.1 GCA_947379895.1 Chitinophagaceae bacterium
AAGGCAATCCTAAGAAAATGTAGTGTCGATAAAGTGGTAAGCTTGTTCATATAACTAAGTTTATTAAGCTGTCATTCATCTAGTTGATGTGCAGTTAACTATTTTTATTTTATTCAAGATGTTCAAGTCCATTTCAAATTAATAATTCAATTGCTTTCTTATTTTACTGTTATAGTTACTTGTCTGACTACCGAATTATTAGTATTAACGTTTATGTTGCTAGCTACAAACGTGACCGTATAAACCCCCGGTTTAACAAAAACATACTGATAATTGGCTAAACTTGGGGTAATAGTATTCTTTATCACCGCACCAAAATCAGGATTAATGTGTTTTAGATTAACCGCCGAAGTGATAATCCAATCATTATTACTTGCTGTATTTACTTTATTTCCCGGGTCAAAAACGATTGGATATTTAGAGGTTATTGCAACACCACTGCTGTTTTTAGCACTATCCGCTGCCGAAATATTCCATGTTCCTACATTCCAGGCGTTCTTATTATTCATCATATCCACTTCAACCCATCCTGTATAGGCAAATGTGGAGGCATAAGTGGTATCCGGAAAGGATGTCCTAGAATCCACACCTGTTGCCGTACCAAGAAAAGGGGTTAATAATCCTCGGGTAGAGCCATCAGGCAGTTTATTGACTAGATTGAAACTTTGAATAGTCCATTTTCTTTGGGTAATTTTTGGGTCTAACTTGCCCGTATAGTTGAAGGCAAAATTTACGGAGTCGTAAGCATTGTATTTTGTAACATCTATCGACCCTGAGTTGATAGATATTGTTCCTGTACTATCAGGCCACTTAACAAATTGGGTTAGGGTATCCCAAGTTGCGTTTGCAACACCTGTAGAGTCGTATCGTCCACCAAGATTCGTGGTAACCAATAATTGAAGGGAGGAGTCGGGGTATTTATTCCTTCCTTGTTGCATAAAGGTTGCAAAAGATAATTTGTTCGTGCCTGTTTCCCAATACCTATTCCTATATTGATATTGCCTTCCAGGTTCACCCGTATATAAAACAATCTGATCAGGATTTCCGCTAAACTTGAAGGTAACCGTGTCATTTACCCTAAAATTCAAGGCATCAATAGTTACAGTGAAATCGGAAGGATTATCAGCTACTGATATCTTTTTGTTGCAACCAACATTCAAGACAATGATAAAAATGGCAATATATACTGACAATAAAATGTTTCTCATAACTTTTTTGCTGTTTACGTTTTTATCTTACCAATTTGGGTCTTGAACCAATGCATCATTTGTAGCCGATATTTCAGCATCAGGTATTGGAAATACCATGTATTTAGTTGGACTACTTAAAAAGTTAGTGACAGCCAAAGCTGCTGAAATCGTTACACTAGTGGCAGCAGATGTTGGTAGGGTAGTCGCAATGCTGTTAGATAAGTTTTGCATGACTTGCTGCATCGCACCCCATCTGATTAAATCAATTCTCCGTTGTCCTTCAAAACAAAGTTCCCTCAAACGTTCATCCATAATCAGTTGTTTGGTCAAAGAAGTCTTATCAACAATTGGGTTTGGTGTAGAGATATTTGTGTATCCAAAAGCCCTTCTTCTCACTTGATTCAAGTATTCTAACCCTAGAGCTTGATTTCCTGAGGCAGCATTCAGATTTGCCTCAGCTGCCATTAACAGTACATCCGCATATCTTAGAATGGGGAAATTACTAGACGTGAAGTTTTGTTGACGTACAGGAGGGTTATTTATTTCATATTCACGTCTCCATTTTGCTATTGGTCTTTCATAAATACTTACAATTCCTGCACCTCCATTTACAATATTGATGTTCACTACTTTGCCCCCTACTACTGTGGCTGTAAATTTGGGTCGAATGTATGTGGTTGCATTATAAAACAACAGATTCAAATTAACAGTAGGTGGATTAGTATTCGAATAGCCACTACCGCCATTGTCAACATTTATACTTGCAATTGAACCATCAGGATTATAACTACCAACCGAGGCAGTGGCGCCAATACCCTTTCCAAGACTATCAATAATGGTCAAACCAAAAAATGGATATTTTGTCGTGTTATAGCCAGAGTCTTGATAAATAAAGGGAGAGATGACCCAATCCCTCCGTTGATCCCCAATTTCAAATAAATTATATAAAGAAGGGAAGGCCCGATAAGAACCCGAAGAATAGCCCACTATTGAGGTTGCGTTTAAACATGTAACGCCCATTAATGCCCCTAATTGTTGAGTAACAGGAATGCCTGTATTCGCATAAGTTCCAGAGTTATTTGATTTTGAAGTAAAGGATGCATCCCAAATCCCTTCGTTTGTAATATCCAAACGATTGCCATTGTTTTGCATGTTATTGATAAACACCCTACTGTAGGCAGGTGAGGTGAATTTTGGAATAGGCATGATATTACTAGTCGTATAAGGAGTTGTATTCAAACCATGTAGTTGACGGTTGATGACACTTGTTGACCATTTTAAGGCCGAGTCATATTGTGTCACTTCGTTCAAAGGGAAACCAGCCCATGATAGGCAAACCCTTGCCAATATCCCTTCTACTGCATCCTTTGTAACACCGAGGGTTGATCGGGTAAGACTAAAATCCGGTACCAAACTGTCGGCTGCTACCATATCGCTGTAAATCTGTTTATATACTTTTGCCGAAGGTGTCCTTCCAATGAATAAATCGGTAGGTAAGGCAGATGTAGGAATCAATCTTAGTACGACACCTGCCCCATTCGAACCGCCAAAATGGGTAACCAACAAATAATGATAGTATCCCCTCAGAAACAATGCCTGACCTTTGATACTATTTCGTGTTTCTTGTTGCATATCAGGTTGATTGATTAAATCCAAAATAACATTTGCTCTTTCAATGCCAATATAACAACTACTCCAAAAGCTCAACAGTTTAGCATCGGTTGTTGTCATACTATAGGTTTCTGTGATAGAGTTCGTCGTAGTACCACTAATCCCCGCCCTAAAGCCCTCGTCTGTACCCGCAGAAAGATACCCCCAAAGACCTTGTCCGTACATGGCATCATTAGTCAAAACATTGTAGGCGCCTGCTAATTGATAGGTAAGTTGTGTTTCAGTGGTACTGTTAGTGGGTTGAAAAAAAGCAGGCTTTAAATCCAATGCTTTTTTGCATCCTGAAAGAAACAGGATGATGATCATTGCGCAACCCGTTAAAGACAAATTTGAATACTTTTTCATATAAAATTTTAAAGAAAATAGGTTAATTAAAAGCCAACATTAACACCAAGACGATAAGTGATTGCTCTCGGATAAGGGGTAAAATCATATCCACGAGTTAATCCCGGAGAAGAACCACTAGGCTGTAATGAGGTATAACCTGTACCGCCTGTCTGATTATTGGTAAGCCGTGCATTTGATGCCTCAGGATCTGTTCCCGAATAATTAGTAAAAGTTAATAAGTTGGTGACAGCGATGATGAAACGGCAACTATTCAATCCAATGGTCTTTATTTTTTTGGGATTAAGACCATAACTTAATGAAATTGTTTTTAAACGAACAAAAGAACCATCTTCTATAAATCGGGAAGAAGGGGAGTTCAAATACACATCTCCTCCGCTATTCGGTTTAAGTCTAGGTATATCATTTGTAGGGTTGTTTGGTGTCCACCTATTTTCGTAGGAAGCAAACTGATTGATATAATTAGCATATCCACCTTGTTCAAAAACAGCCTTATTTGCATTCAGTACATTATTCCCTTCTACAAATTGAACTAAGAAGTTAAGAGAAAATGACCTGTAAGTAGCAGATACTGGAATCCCTCCATAAAAAATGGGATCTGCCCTGCCAATAATCGTTTGGTCATTTGCATCAATGATGCCATCATGATTAATATCCGCATATTTAGGGTCACCCGGCTGAACGCTTGCAGCACTAGTACCGGTAGGTACATAACCCGCAATACCATCCTTCAGTATATAAGTGCCATTTGCTTGCTTATTGAAATCAGTGTATTGGTAAACTCCTGCCCATTTATATCCATAAAAAGAACTAAGAGATTGGCCAATTTTTGTTATCCAGGCAGGTCGTGAATTCAATCCCCAATTAGTTGTGGTAGGAGCTAAGTTTTTGGAAGTTGTGTTCACCAGTTTGTTCATATTTAATGTGGTATTAAATCCAATACTACAAAATACCTGTCCTACTTTGAAGGGCATTGTCAACGCAATTTCAAGCCCGCTGTTGATGGTTCCCCTATTTAAATTTTCGTACCGAACATTGCCCCCATTAATATAGCCTGCAAATGCAGGTACTTTTACTAGCTGTAAGGTATTGTCGGAACGCTTATCGTAAAAGGTGATAATCATGGATAACTTTTTAAACAATATGGCGTCGAGGCTAACATCAAACTGTTTGGATGTTTCCCAAGTAAGGTCTGCATTTCCAGGAAAATACGGCACATCGCCATAAGTATAGGTAGAGTCATTAAGGGCATATCCAACGTTTTGACCAATGGAACCAAATTGATACAGATAGCTAAAATCACCGACACGGTTATTTCCTATGAGTCCATAGGATGACCTTAATCGAATTTCGGAAATGATTTTATTCAATTTAGGACTTTGCATAAAAGACTCTTGTGATACTTTCCAATTGAAGGCAAGTGCAGGAAAGAAACCCCATTTTTTGCCGGGTGCAAATTTTGAAGAACCATCTGTCCTAGCTGTAAGGGTAAAAAGATATTTATTACTAATGGTATAGTTTACCCGCCCAAAGAAAGATATAAGTCTCCAAAGTGATGGGTTAACCGTTAATTTATTAGGCATACCATTATTAATGGCATTGAAACCAAGACTCTCATTGTCGGGACTGATATTATTTACAGTAAATGAACGAGAATTATTGATGGCATCCTGCCAATTAAAACCAATAATGGCATTCCCATCTTGCTTTTTTCCTAAAACAAATTTCTTAAAAGACATCAATGCCTCAAAATACTTATTCGTAGTCAAGGAATTCGACAAACCCCCATTAATCCCATTTGCATTAATATATCCGCCACTTGCATTCAAGAATAAATTGCCTTGATTAGTCCTTGAATTATAGAAAGTTTTATCGATTGACTGAGTGGTGCCAATTGTGCCGGTAACCTTAAATCCAATGATATTATTTAGGGAATAGTCTAACGAAACGGATGCATTACTTGTATTACTAACAGTACTATGAAACTCATTAGTAGCCTGTAAATAAGGGTTAATGGCAGTGTTTGAAACAACGCCGTTTACAAAATTGATGCTGTCTGTTATTGAATTAATTAAATTTTGGCCACTTAGTCCTACTGTTGGCCGAAATGACCATGCGCTATAGATTACTCCATTTAAATTGCCTTGAATAGGATTCGTGCCGTAAACGTTGGTACTCGTATAGTTAACAACGGTACCTAACCGTAACTTATCGGTAATCTTTTGATCCAAGGTAAAGGCTGTTGTATATCTTTTTACTCCGGTATTAATTAGGATACCTTTTATATCATCGTAAGATCCCGAAACCCGATACCTTGTGCCTGTAGTGCCTCCCGACATGCTAATGTTGTGTGCCTGTACATTTCCTGTGCGTAATATCAGGTTTTGCCAATCATATCCTTTATCGTTCTTATAGTAATCCAAAGTTCTATTTTGATTCAAATAAAGATAATGGTTTGTCATTACAGTTTTAGAGGGTGTACTATTCAAACTATCTAGTTCTAACTCCATCTTCACATAATTGTAAGGATCCATTAAGGGGATATGTTTCGTTACTTTTTCAAAACCTATTGAATAACTATAGGTGAATATCGGCTGACCCTTTGTTCCCTTTTTAGTGGTGACCAAAATAACTCCATTTGCCCCCCTTGAACCATAAATGGCTATTGAAGAGGCATCCTTCAAGACATCCAAACTAGCGATATCATTCATGTTGAGGGAATTGAAGTCAAGGTTTTCTATCGGTAATCCATCCACCACATATAGTGGGGAGGCATCTTGACTCAATACATTTCCCCTGATTACAATCGAAGAATAGCCTCCCGGCTTGCCATCGGCAGTAGTCACCTCAACCCCTGTGATACGTCCTCCTAATACTTGGTCAAAGCTCAGTTCTTGGGTCTCGGCTAATTTAGAAGGATCCACATGACCCACATCAGAAGTACTCGTACTCTTTTTAACTGATTGATAACCTATTACTACGACCTGATCCATGTTATTTGGATCTTCATTCATGTGGACTTCTATTTTGGCATTTTCATTGGTAACTTTTACTGATTTATTCTTATAGCCCGTATAACTGATGATGAGTTCATCGCCAATAATTGCCTTTACAGTAAACTTTCCATAATCATCTGTTTTGGTGGTAGTCAATCTCCCCTTCACTTTCACTGTAGCAAAGCCAAGAGGTAATTTGTCGGATCCAAATACGATACCATTTACAATAAAAGGCTTTGTAACAGGTGAGGCATCTTGTGCGTAGAGGTGAAAAGTGAATGAAAATAAAATGCAAAATCCCAATAAATACTTACATCCATATTTATGATTAGACCTTTTGTAAAGTTGTCTAATGAAGGAAAAGTTGAAAAGATTCATACTCGCAGCATATTTTTTATTGTTTCAAGGAAACAATATGCAATAATAGTTAAATAATCAAGTTGCAATTCTTCCAAATGTTGCAAAAGGTTATCTAAACAAGCCATTTGTAGAATCAAAAAGAAATAGCATTAATCACCATCCTCCCATACTCGCAACACCACACCCTTAACTTATAGTTCATCATTTTTTTTCAATCCTAATCAAATACCCTCCGTTGTCCTGCCGTAGGCATCTCATCGAAAATAATACTCAAATTCTCCTCCTCCCATACTCGCAACACTCCTTTGGGACGGGGGCATCATAAATTCACACTAATACACATGAAATGATCATCCATACATGTGTCTCGGAGACAAACACATGCTCCACTAACAAACCCTCACATGAATTTATCAGACAACTACAACAATTTATCACGCCCCTTTATGCCCCTATCAGTCTCTGATGTCAAGTTTTCAACCGCTCAAAGTGTACTTACATTCACTGATGTTAATCTATCACCCACACTTGTGTCTCTTACAAATAATCTCAACGCCACTCCCCAAATTCTACTTCCCAAACAAGCTTATCTTGTAATCCATTATTGAATTTTGATGCCTTCTCCATAAAAACTTACATCTCTTTCGTTTACTAATCTCCTCTTAATTAACTCACCTTACGCAGCATTTAAACACTTAATAAAGATTTACCACATAGCCACAATAGGCACATAGAATTTTATTCTAGTTTAGATAAGAAAACATAGAAAAAAAGTTTCACTTTTTTCACTCGAGTCTATGTGAACTTAAAGTGAAACGCTTTTTGCCTTAGAAATTGTTTTCTATGTGCCTAGTGTGTCTATGTGGTAACCATTATTTAGTAAATTTTGAACTTACGTAATCTGTGTTTAAATAAGCAACGAAAATTATAATGATTGGTGTTAGTAATGTTTTGGTCAAAAATGACCATCTGTTGCAACATTTGGATTATTTACTTATATGATAATTATGTTTCTTTGTCTATTGAATTAATGTTAAAGTTGTAGATTACTAACATTGTAGAATAGCCATTTATGAAATATATATTTTCTTCGGTCTTCGTCGTTTTTGCTTGTTTGGTTTTTAATGCCAGCTCCTATTCTCAATACTATCCCGCAGGTTTTGCAAAGAATCAAATTAGTCTTTGGCTCGATGCTTCCGACACAACAACGTTTACCAAATCTGCGGGGTTGATTACTGCTTGGAAGGATAAGGCAAATAATCTTTCGGCTTCTCAAGCTACAGGTTCAAGACAACCCGTGTTGTCAGTTCTTGACGGAAAAAATATTGTAGAATTCAATGGTGTTCAAGGATTAGATATTGCAACGAATACTTTGTTGGCTCCTCAAAATGGTTATAACATTGCCCAAGTGATTCGTGTATATCCTGATGCACCGACTGCATTGACAGATTTTAGATACGGCACCTATTCCAACTCTTCAAATAGCACACAGGGCACTCCACTTGTTGGGGTGAGATATGTGACAGTGGATACAAAATATGAAGTCACCGCCATGCGTAACAATACTGGTTATTATTACAGTGTTTATAATGATTTGAGAGGGCAATGGTTGATGGCGGGAAACTATCTCCCATCTAGTAAAGCACTTTCATACTACTATCACAATGGGGGAGGTTCTCTTTCATC
>CANCPA010000211.1 GCA_947379895.1 Chitinophagaceae bacterium
GCTAAAGAAATAGCAACTGACTTTATTGGTAACAGAAGTGGTGATAGAATTGGAGTCGTTATTTTTAGTAGTCAGAGTTTTACTTTATGCCCACTTACTACTGATCACAATGCTGTATTAAGTCAAATTAAGGGGATTCAAAATGGTTATTTAATTGAAGATGGTACAGCAATTGGTTCGGGTCTAGCGACTAGTGTCGATAGGTTGAAAGATAGCAAGGCTAAGACGAAAATTGTAATCTTAATGACAGATGGGGTTGATTTTGGCGGTATCATACCTCCTGATATTGCCGAAAAGTTAGCAAAACTGTATGGCATAAAAGTGTATTGTATTGGTATTGGTAGTAATCAAGTAATGGATTCGGACCCTTCAGGAATTCGGAGTGGTAAAGTACTGCCCGCTAAATTTGATTTCAATGAAAACTTATTAAAACAAATCAGTAGTGAAACAGGTGGGCAATATTTTTCAGCAGTCGATAAGGATGGGTTGTCAAAATGTTATGAGACCATTAATCAGCTTGAAAAGAGTAAAATTGAAATTAATTCATATAATCATTATACCGAGCAATTTCTTCCACTTTTATTAGTTGGGTTATCCTTAATAATTGTCGAAATTTTGTTAAGACTTACAATTCTCAAGAAATTTCCTTAAATAAAGGTTAAGCTAATAGTCATGTAGTTCTATTCAAAAGACGTTAATAAAAGTATTTTAGTTCATGTTATTTTGCTGGAATTGAAATAGATTTATAAGCAGTATCAGCACAACCATTTCCTGTCACAATAAGTTTTACAGAATAGGTGGTAGGATAAGTATTCTTAGTGTAAATAGTTTTAACAAAGTTATTGAAGTCATTATTTGTTTTACCATTGCCATAATCCCAACTAAAACCATCAATAGAACCATGTAGAATGGTTGATTGACTATTAAAGGAAACAATTACCCTGTTCGCATCTTCACTTTCCCAGGTATAATAAAAAGAGGCACTAGGTTTAGGATTCGGTCCTTTTGCGTTCACTACTTTATGTGTTGTGTAAATTGTTTGACCATTCAGAACTATATACATAATAACATCATAATCATTCAAATAGGCAAAGGAATGGTGAACAGTGTACCCTGAATCATCGTGGGTGCCATCTGAATAGTGCCAATAATAGGCCGAACCTGTTGGCACATTTGTAGCTAGTGCTGTAAAATCGAACAATTCATTTGTACAAGCATTTTGTGCAATTGCACTAAAATTGCCTGTAATAGGATAGGTTCCAGGAACCAAAATACTTAATGATGTGTCAGCAGTGCATCCTGCATCTGTAATAATTGTAAGTTTAACAGTATAATTTTTGTCTTGTGTATTTGTAGGGAAATTATGTCTGATAAGCGCAACAGCATTTGACGTTGTCGTACCATCCCCCCAGTCCCAAAAATTATTCACAACAGAACCATGATTAACGTTTGAAGCACTATTGAAAGTTACATAATTCTGATTCTTTGGAAAGTCAAACTTGTAAGAGAAAATTGCCACAGGCTTTAATTGTTGCCCCCATGATTTTACTGGAAATGTGACTGCATTTATAATAGTCCCACCATTGTTTAAAATGTTGAGAGTAACTATAAATGAGGCGGCATTGTCATAACCATGTTGTACGACCTGTCCTGTTCCGGTATGACCATCTCCAAAAGACCAACTATATGTTGAGGCATCTGTTATTTTAGAGGCATTCACTGTAAAGGTAAATATTTCGGTAGAAGGATAACAAGGGGAAGTCTTTGTAGAGGTGATGATGATATTCCCCACAGTAATTGTCGTCGTATTGCCGTTAGTTACCGTATTGCCAACAATATTATTTCCAAAATCACTCGAATCCACACTCTTATTGCAGGCCACGAAAGCTAGCAAAACTAATAGTGAAACAAAGAGGTTTATATATTTAGTCATAATTGATAATTGTAAATTGTTAACTGATGAAAATTGAGTTATTGTCAATTAACAACTATCCTCTAATAAGTGTATTGTCCTATCGGTGGAATTGTAATGGTTGACGATGCCGTATCCTTGCATCCAACGTTACTTGTTACAATAAATGTTATAGTATGTGTTGATGCAGATGTAGTTTTATTGAATGGGTAAGTTTCGTAAGTGCCATTTGTGTTCAAATCAATCAAAACATTATCCATATACCATTGATAACCCACAATTCCTCCGTGAGCTACATTTGCAGCACTATACATAGCCCATTTCACATAAGTCGTCGTTTCATCGCCTGAAATATTTTTAAAAAACAAGGCTTTTGGACGAATATTCTGCCCATTTGCCCAAACATACCTATGTGTTGTGTAAATTATTTTTCCATTCATACTGATATACATCTTTACGTCGTAAGTATTTTGATAGGTAAATGTGTGTTGTATTGCCCCACTACTAGTTGCTGTACCTGTAGCATCTGAAAAGTCCCAAATATATACGGCTCCAGCGGGAACATTTATTGCGTTAGGTGTAAAAGTGAAAGTTTCAGCAGTGCAAGCATTGTTCTGTAAGGTGTCAAAATCACCTGAAATATTACTGTAAACAGCCCCAATGTACACAGGAACTGTTGCTGTATCCTTACATCCAGAACTCGCAGTTACAATCAATTTAACGGGGTAAGTTATATCCGAACCCACCAAAGGGAAATTATGAGGCACATTGTCGGCAGTAGCAGAACCCGATGTAGTTTGATCTCCCCAAATCCAAGTGTAATTAGTAATGTGTCCTTGATAAACTGTCGATCCTGTGGCATTAAAATTAAGATTATTAGGATAGTTGATGTCAAATAGTTGAGCATAAAATGAAGCATGTGGACTAACCTGTTGTCCATAAACACTAATGTTTACAGTAGTCACGTATAAACTTTTCTTCGTAGTTCCGTCACTTATTGTTAGTGTAACTGTGTAATTGCCTGCCGTTTTATAAATATTTCCTGCAGTACTAGAACCTGTAATTGCATGACCATCTCCAAAGTCCCAACTATAAATTGCGTTTGTAGGCACATCAGTAGCATTACCAGTAAAAGCAAAAATTTCGTTGCTAGGATAACATTGTGAGGTTCGGCTATATTTAATGGTAACGGTATTTGCCTTATATACAACGGTGTCTTTATAAGCGGAAGTTGCACCACCTACAATTACAGCAGCACTATCTACGGTTGTAGGGGTTGTGGGTGTGGTAGCAGGAGTGTCAGTAGTCTTTTTACAAGATAAAAGATATAATCCTATCATTAAAAGAGTAACAGAGTATAAAAAAGTTTTTTTCATGTCGATTAATTATATCTAAATTTAGATAAAGGGTTATAGGATATACAATGAGAAAAGGAAGTATGAAAATTAAAGAAATAAAACCTTGTTCTAATGTATGAAATAAGGTTAATCACTTATATCCTTTTATCAATTGTATAATTTACAAATATATCAATATTCATCGTCTATAATATCCCTTAAATAAATAGGGTGCAAAAATGGTTTTTGCATCTATTAGGATTTCACTATAGTCTCTCAATATAATCACAAATAGAAAAGACAAAGTTTTGAGAACATTTTTTTTATATACGACATGTATATTAACTAATACAAATAAATCATTCCTCAGCATTAATTTGTATTAGTTGTTAATTTGAATAGAAATCTTTAGAATAAATAAGGTTCGACTGAATTAAAGCTTGTAAAGACTTTTACTCTGTTAATGGTTCAATTGTTTCAAACAACTTTAATTCTACAACCGAAAAGTCATGATTTAAATTGCAAAAATTAAGGACTAACAAGTGAAATCTCAGGATTAACATACAAAGTTTGAATACTTGAAGATACTTAAAACTTAAGTACAGATTTTAACTCAATTTCGGGAAAGCATGAGATTTTTGTAATAAAAAAACTAATAGTTATACCTGTTTATTCAATTCTATTAAAATGTGCATCATTACTTACATTTTATACCTCATAAATCTAAGTGCAATCCATTTATTTGAACTTCTGCCCCTATTTTATAAATTCAAATGTTTAAAGATTGACTCCTAATTTACATTTCATTACCTCTCATAAGAAATGATTTAGATTTACACAGAATAATTTATACCCCGCTCTCACTTTTTGTGCATAGAACTCCATTACTTAAACCCTATTTCTCATTTTTTATTAGCTTCTACAAATAATTAAAAACTTGATGAAGAGTTAAATGCATATGTTCAAACTCCCAAAATGAAATTTAAAATGTTAACTTTAAACTATTGTTATATAAGATATAATTGAGAATAAGTAATTTGAATGAAAAATCTTATCTATTATCCCAAAAATATAATTAGGTCTACCATTAGTCTTTAATGAAATAAGGAAAGTTAATTGTATTGAACAGAATTTAAAATGTTTACATTAAAATGAGGGTGAGTTTCAAAACAAAAAAGGTTTCAATTTCTTGAAACCTTTTCTAAATCTGTGGGAGTTGACGGGGTCGAACCGCCGACCCTCTGCTTGTAAGTGGGGATTTGATGCCTAAAACCATTGGTATTATTGAGTTTTAGGATATTTTAAGTACACAAAAACGAGCATTTTTTAGCAAAAGTGCACTCTAAAAGTACACTTAAAATAACCCGTAAAAATCTAAGTGTACTTTCAGTTTTAAATTACAGAATGGATTGAAAGAAATGCGTACAAAAAAGTAATTTCATTCAAATTTCTTCACCAACAAAATCACCTTGTGTTTGGAGTGGATTCAACGCTTTACTTACAGCTATTAACCGCAATAAATTGATTCTATGACTCATGCAAGATAATTTTATTTAGCTCCTTGGCAGCAATCTCAATTTCCCTCGACTTACCAATTCTAATCACATCTACCAACGCCAATAGCTTATACAGCGTCTCATCTTCTTTTATGGCTTCCACTTGTTTAGGGTATAGCGGTTCCACACTCAGCCCCCTTTCTTTGCCTTTTACATCTGCCCAAACATAAGGCAGTTCACTGTCAAAAAATTGTTTCATATAAGGATGTGCATGCGCTGTAGGGATGCCATTTACAATGGTTCCTTGTTGTTGAGGAAAAACATAATGCAGCCCGTACTGTAAAAATTCTAGTAAACTTTGTTTCCTTACTTTCTTCTTGGTATAGTCCAATAGACCAGATATTTGACTACGATTAACTGATTCAGTTATTTCAGAAGCACTCAGAAATAACTGTTCAGACAAGTCTTTAAATTGCCACATAGTATTTCCCAATGAAAGTATTTTTAGCAGCACCACAATGTCTTGAGGGCGCATCCCATTATGTTTACGCATAGAGCAAATATACATCAATTCGCAATTCGCAAATTGAGAATTATTGATACTTTTTAAATCAAGTTAATTGAGGTCTTAATTCATAGCCAACTAAGTTGACGTTCTTACGATAAAATAAGTAATAACTAAGGGTAATACGGGCGAATTAACAGCTAATTTTAACCAAGTGATACACTAAGCTGTTTCAAGTAAGATAGACTAAAATAGCCCCCTTGCAACGGTAAAAATAAATCTAGGTAACTTACGTATTGAATATAGCTTTGAATATGCAAGGATTACTAAAAATGCCTATAATTTTATCTATAAAATGCAACACGTTATAAACTTGAAGATGATGCACTAGAATGTAATTAATATGATAATGATATAAGTTTAGATTTATCAATATAGTAAGAAATAGCCGATGAAATGTTGTAAGGATAGTAAATGAGAAACCCCTAGTTGAAAGCTAGGGGTTCATTTTTTAAATCTTTATTGGTACTTTAGATAACAGCTAATTTAATCAATTTAATCGTATGGAGTGTCTTGCAATAAGAGACTTCGGTGATATGCTTTTTGCTCTAACAGTTGTTCAGGTGTTAAGTGCCTTTTATATTTTGCTATCTCAATACCCATTTCTTTTCTACCCCAACAGTTAATATATACAAATTCATTAACACAATCTTGACCAACTAATGCTATTAATTGTTCACAGTATTCGTTAAATGTAATAATTGATTCTCCATATCTATTTTGTAGACGTATGATTTCTTTTTTTTGTTCTTTTGTTAATTTTACTTTTTCCATTTTGTTATTATTTTATTATTTTAAGTTAGGCTCAAGCGATTTGGATTTGAAATATTGCTTTTGGGCTTTAACCGCTTGGGCTATAGTTGTATATATATCTAACTGTAATTCAGCATCGTCTAATTTCGTTACAACTGCATAAATGTGATACAGATAACTATACTTATTACTTTTTTTTCTTTGGCGTTTAATTTCCACTATATCATTGATATTTACTTTATCAATATCAAACTGATAATCATCATCTAAGTCAAAATAATTTCGCTTGTAGTCTTTAGATGTTACATAATTAGTTACAATTGCACACCAACAGCAAGTATGCGGAAAGGCTTGCTTCAATTCAATGTTTTCTTCGATTTCTTCACTTAGACAGGCATAACCCCTATCTATTTTAACTGTAATTCTTTTCATTGTTTTTTTAATTTTTTTATAAATTATTTATTTCCAAGAATTCTTTTGAATTCCTATGTTTTATGTTTAATGTCAGTAGTTATTTCTAACCCTGACACTCTATTATTAAATCTTCTGAGGACATTATCAATATCCAGTAAAGCATTTACATCTACTTTTCTAATTGTTACAATAACGTCATTAAGTTGGACACGATTTACTCAAGAATCTTATACTATGATTAATCTTATGAGTACCAACATTCTTTATTTATACTAGTTTCACCTATAGTCCTATCTATAATCTTAAGAAGAGGTAAATCTAGATTATCTTTCTTTTTCGTATTTTTTACTCATTATCCATTTATATTATTTAATATCTTTATTTTGTTATGCAAATATACGAATAATATTGATACAATGCAAATAAATATTTAATAAAACTTTAATGTAAATATAGCCTTATATTTGCTTTCATTATTATTAATAATCATTAACTAAATGATAAAAAAAGTATGATTATATATAACTTTAATTAGCCTCTATATTTCGAGTTTAAATTTTTATTCTCTATTTTCATGTTAATGAGGTGTTGTGATTCAAGTGTTGGCATTTCATTATACTCTTTACCTTGCAGTAACCTACCAGCTGTCTTTTTGTTTTTACCACCCCACTGCTTGAAGAAGAAACTAACACCTTGTTCCTTGCATTGCTGTTGAATGTCGAGTACCCAACTTTCTTCAATTGGTCTAGCTTTTCGTCCTGACTCGCCGCCTACTATAACCCAATTAATATTATTAAGGTCCAGTTTACCAACTTCACCAATGAGAGGTTCAATTGATAAGAACTTAATCTTTGCACCTGTACATCTTAAATGGTCAATCCTATTCACAACTCGACTATCTTCAACAGATACACCCATCCATATATTATCAGACCAGCTAAGCATATCACTTAACTCTAGAAGTCTTTCAGAACGTTTCGTAAGCACTTGATAGGTGTGTTGCGGCGTTGCATTCATTGTTTTAAAAACATTTTGGATGAATTCTAAAGGAACACTTTCATGGAATAAATCGGACATTGAATTTACGAACACAATATGCGGTTTATTCCATTTTTTGGGTGCATCAATTTCAGCATCGTGTAAAGTCAGATTAAATCCATTTCTGTATTTAATTTGATTACTCATTCCCATTAATCTTTTAGTCATAATCTCAGCATAACAATTCTTGCAACCCGCTGAAATCTTGGTACATCCAGTAGTAGGATTCCATGTAGTATCGGTCCATTCTATACTACTTTTAGCTATACTTACTTTTTTTACTTCATTTATCCTATTCATCTTATTTCATTTTTTTTGGGCAATTCTTTCCCCTTCGGATATTTTCCGATTTTTTTTGGGAGTCGCCCGATTAATAAAAATTGTTTGATACCAAACAATAAACTAGCAGCTCGCAATAAGCAAGTTTTTTCTAGTCAATATGTTGGTGTTTAACTCTGCCAGAGTTGGCAAAACGTGAGAAAGTAGTTTATCAGAACTATCTTAATATATCTTTTACAACGTCATTTTATTCACTCATTTCTTAATTTTTAATGAACTTGCAATATTGCTTTCAACCTTTAATATGTCAAATATATAAATGAATTTTAGTTTTACAAATTCTAGAAAAATATGAATTCAAATATAACACTATATTTGTCATTTTATTTTTATAACTCAATACAGCATTGACTTATGTAAATAATTTATATT
>CANCPA010000212.1 GCA_947379895.1 Chitinophagaceae bacterium
CTCTATTACAATTCACAACCACTTCAAACACAAGCTTTTACTTGATTTGTTTGACTTCAACGTAATTTATTATGTCTTCAGTCAAAAAATCTGTATAAAAACTTGTCTTTTTTGTATTTGAGAATTTCATAACGAGTCTATTGCGTAATTTGGGTTTAATTCCTTTACTGAATATACACCACAATTTTGAAAGAAATATTAACTCATTTTGATCTTTTAGCTGAACAAAATAAAGTACCACAAATCTTTAAAACCGATTAACGTAATGAAATAAAAAAGTGTATAAGCGCCTATTCAATTTATCTAATATCTAGAGCTTAACCCCAAACAATTAGTCATTGAAAAAGCAATTATACACTTAATCGAATACTCGGTTCTAGTTGAAAAAAAGGACTTTATATTATAATGAAAGTTACCCTTATCTTCAAACAACACAATTTATTAATTCGATAGTTCTAAAATCTTCATCTTACGAGTACTATAATAAATGCCTGCTACCAATAAGCAGATGCTTAAATTGGTATCAAACGGAACTATAGGTGCACCATCTCCTGCAGGAGCAGAATCACTAGTACCAGGTCCGCCAATACCGGGATCATCAGCAGGAGTTTGTGCAATAAGCGCCCCATTCAAACATAAGCTCACGAACAATGTCAATATTATTAATCTAAGATTCATTTTTATCGTTTGCATTTTATTTAAAATTGATAATTGTTATATAATAATTTGATAATTAAAACTAAATCTGCAACCCTATAATCTTTAAGAGTTAGGCAGTTTAGTATTTGAAAAGGCTCATCTTTTAAAGATAATTTTAAAAGGCTAACTGATAATCTAAATAATTAAAATTATCAATTAGCCATTTAATTATCAATTTACAGACAACGAAGTTTGAAACAATTGTTCCTTACTATTCACATCTCTAATAACTACATTGTAATTACCTGTACTCAAATTTGAATTCAAACTCATTGTATGTATACCATTTCCACCTGTATGTGAAATGGTAGTTTCAGCAATCCTTTGTCCTAAGACATTTGTGATGCTAATTACATACTTACCTGCATTAACATTATTCAAACCTACCTTAAGCGTCTTACCAACTAAAGGATTAGGGAAAATGTTGTAAGCAGTGAGTGCAGAGTTGTTATTAGTTAACTTAGCGATGTTGCTGTATGCAATTGTTCCATCAGTGCTAACTGCCTTGATACGATAGTAGTTGGTTGCGGCTGTTGCTGCATTATCTGTAGCAGTATAGCTTGCTGATGCTGTATTCTTAGCAGATTGTTGCCCAATTGAAGTGAAGTTTGAGCCGTCGGTAGATTTCTCAACCTCAAACTTAGCTACACCCTTCTCTCCTACTGTATTCCAAGTGATTGTAGCCACATTGCCATTAGCAGTAGCTGTTGCTACAATACTGTTTACAGACAAAGTTGTTGGTTTGAATACCACACTAAACCTGTTTTGATAAGTAGCAGCCACCTTAGCATCTGCTGTGAAATTGATGGTATTGATTCCTGCTGTCAGGGCAGTAGTAGTATTCTTGTATGCATCACGTAAGTAAGCAGTCAAACCGCTTGAAATATAAGCAGTTGCATCAATCTCCAATTTGTAATCTGTACCACTCAATAAGCTTAGGCTTATTCCCATTACTTCATTAGAAGTAGCAGGTAATCTTGCATCGATACTCAAACTCTTACCACCTTCTAAGATTGATAAGTTATCTGCTGAATTATTCATCTTCACATTGTCCTCTATACCGATTGCATTGCTGAATTGTGTACCAAATACAGCAACAGCTCCATCCATTTTAGCAATTGCACCGCCACCTTGTTTCAACAAGCTGAATGCTATCTTGCTGTTTGGTGTTGTGGTCCCAAATACTGAGGTTCTTGAAGTACTCAAGATCGATTTATCAGCTTCTGTAATTTGCAATTGTGGTGATGTAGAAGTATTACCAATCAAGAAACCTTGTCCCGCTTGAATGAATTGTCCGTAGGTAGCATTATTGCTTGAAGTATTACTTACTGCATTGTATGATACATAAGATCCTGTTGAACCAATTGTAGGATCCAAATAATAATATCTAGGATCAATATTTGTCAAACGACCACTTGTATAAATATTATGGAAATCGATTGGACAAGCGTAAGGGTTCGCTACATAACTATATCCATTTGATTCACTATTCAATCCAATGTTATTGCTATATACGCCATTTGATACACCACTTGTAGTGAATGTTACATTACCCGTAATTAAATTACCTGTTGCCCTTAATGCAGTAGCTCCATTCATGGCTAATTGTGTAGGACCTGTAACCATTACCACACCTGTAGTATATAAATCGAAGCTTCTATCACCTCTTACCATTACACGATAAGATTGATATGGATTCAACAATTCTGATTTTGTATTATTAATCGTATTCCAAGCTGCTCCTCTGAAATAGTATGCAGAAGGTGCACCTGTTAGCGTTTGATCAATACCTGTTGTTGCATCAAGTACGTTACTATTCACTCCACTATTTAATAATCCTGTAATAAACATTCCGTAACCTGTATTTGAGTAACTACCACTTTCTTGCCATGTATTATACAGATAGTTAGAAGCACTATATACACCTCCTGAACTCAAGTCTCTGTATGCACGGAAGCCTTTAGGTATAAATCTTTCAACAGTGGCTGTACCAGATAATGTTCCATCTACAACATCAAGTACTGCACTATTTGCAATTGAAGTAGATTTTAAGGTAAGTCCATTTGTACCCGTATTAAGATTTCCTGCAGCTACTTTTAAAATACCTGTGATACTTTGATTTCCACCACTTACAGTTGCTCCTGCACTATTATTCAATGTTAGATTGCTAACTGTACCAGTACCAGAAATAGATTGTGCAGTTGTACCAACTAAATAGGTAGTACCTGAACCACTAATCGTTCCATTATTTGAAAAAGTAGAAATTGCATTTAAAGTACCAGAATTTACAATAGAACCTCCAGTATTAATAAATGTACCAGAAATAGTATAGAAAGTTTTACCAGATGGAATTGTAACCTTACCATTATATGCCCCACTAGCTAAATTTAAAACAGGATAGAATGATAAAGTAGAAGATCCAGTTAAAGTAGCGGCAGCTGAAATGGTAATTGTACCAGTACCAATTGTACTAATTGTAGCTCCTACAGGTATTCCTGAACCTAATACAGTCATTCCAATATCTAAACCTGTAGTTGCACAAGTAATTGTAGAAGTACTTGCCAACGTTGCACTAACATTTGTTACAGGAGTAATTGCCCCTGTCAAATTAATTGTATTGCCAATAGATACACCTGAACTAGTACTGAAACTTACCGTAAAATTACCCGGTATTGTTAAAGCACTTGCACTTGAGAAGGTAACGTTATTCGTTGTTCTAGCACCAACGATATTCAAGCTATAATAGTTAAAGGCAGGAATAATCTGAGTATTTGTATTGTTGAAACTAATTGACCCCGCTGTTACACCAGTTGTACTACCAGCTGCATTGCTTGGCGTGAATGTATTTTGTACAGTCATACCACTTCCAACCTGCATATTCGTATTCTTACCAAAGGATAAATTATAAAATTTCATATTACCACAAGCAGGTAATACTTGATTAGTACCCGTAAAATTAACCGTGGTTTGTTCAGGGGTCATTCCATTAGTAGGGGAAATTTTAAATATTCCAGAAATATTAAATACCGCTGTTGAGGAAGCGCCGACAACACCATCCAAAATAACTGTATTATTTAAAACTCCATTATCAACATCCAAGTTATAGAATGTACCAGGAACCAAACGGTTATTAATTGGACCACCATAAACGACACTACCACCCCATGTTTTATTCGCAGGGAATTGATATCCTCCCGCACCATTACTCATAGTCAATAATGTTCCTTGTATGCCACTAGGATCAATTGTAGAGGCGGAGGCAATACCGAAAGTTGAAATACTTAACGTATGACCTGCACCAATTAACAATGCACCATTTACTGTGATTGCTGCACTTGTTGTATTTGTTCCACTTGTACCTGCACTATTCAATGTACCGTTATAGGTTCCAGCCATCACTGTCTGACCACCTGTCGGATTATTATACGTAACATTAATACTCCAAGTTCTTCCTGTTGGAATAGGAGTAGCAGCTACTTGTGTTAATAAAGTACCTGTTCCAGAAGTAGTTAAAGAAGAACCCAACAATTGATAAGTGCCCATATTTAAAGAAACTCCTGAATTGATGGTTAATATACTATTTACTGTTACTGCCCCTACTGCTGTATTTGTAACACTTGCAGAATTTGCCAAGGTAAGATTTGTAAAAGTAAAGTTTGGAATGCTTTGACCTGTTGCCCCGTTGAAAGTAAATGTATTACTTGTTACCACATACGCACCTGAAGTAAAGGTTGCAGTAGGATTGAATACACCAGAAACACTAACTGTGCCACTTGCAATGAAAGTTACATTACCTGTTCTTGTTCCAGAAACCGTCAGATTCTTATAAGTTCCAGCTACAACAGTTTGAGCACCCGTACCAGAATAATTTACTGTTCCTGCCCATGTTATTCCCGTAGGAATTGGTGTTGTAGAAGTTGCACCTGCTAGTAAAGTACCTGTACCCGCATTTGTTAATGTACCAGTCAATAGACTTGTACCCAAATCTAATGTTGCCCCACTTGCAATATTCAATTGACCATTTACCACTAATGCACCTGCTGCCGAAACAGTAGCACCTGTATTGGTAACGGATAGATTATAATAAGTAGCAGCAGGTATTGTTTGAGCTGTTGTACCATTAAATACTACTGTACCTGCAGAGGTTGTAAATGTTCCTGTATTAGAAATTGTACCCTTAATATTTAATGTTCCGCCGGCTGCCATTGAAATAGTACCTGCATTTGTTACAGCAGTATTCACAGTCAATGAACCAGATGCACCATAAGTAATACTTGAACCACTCACAACTGAAACATTTGCAGGTGCATTTGTTACTGTTCCATTAATAGTAATAGCGTGTCTTACAAAAACATTTGAATTGGCCACAGGTACAATACTTCCCAACCATGTAGTTGTAGTATTCCAATCGGTTGCAGCATTTGTCACATATCCTAACACTGTAAATGAAGTGGTATCAGATAATAGTCCATCATATACAATTAAATCACCACTTGCAGTACTTGCGGCGGGAACTTTTGCTGTCAATTGAGTTGTTGTATGTGTTAGTACAGTGGCACTAACACCATTGATTTTAACGGTTGTTGAACCTGTAAAACCACTACCATTGATAGTTAATGTTTGACCATAATATCCTGTTGCAGTACCCTGACCCAAGAAAGTAGGAGAAGTTGCAGTGATAGCACCTAACGATACACCTGGAATTAGACCTACAGAGAAATATTGTGTACTTCCTGTTCCTACAGTATTAACACTTGAAACAGTGCCTGATAATGAAGTACCACCTAAACTAGTATAACTACCACCTGTACTACGAGCCACTACACTACTATTAGCTACAGAAGCACTTGTTAATGCCACCTTTCCAACTCCAGTATAATTACCCGTAGTGTTTAACAGCCAATATTCACTATTCACACCGGATAATGTGCCATCAACACTACCACTGCTACCGGCATCAAATGCTTCCACTTTCGCTGAAACAGCACCTCCGCCTGTAGTAGGATTTACCAAAGCATATTTTAAATACGTACCATTCTTTCCAACAGGATAAGTATAGGTAGCCACACTTGAGAAACTAGATGGTAAGTTCCACTTTAATGGTCCATCAACATACGAACTGCTGCTACCACCACTAATACTACTATTTGAAGTATTAGTTATGGTTAATAAATTTGAAGTTGTGCTAGTTAATACACCGGCAGTAAGTGTCAAAACATTGCTTACACTTATAGGACTGCTCAAATTAACTCCTGCGGCATCATTAATTAGTAAATTGTAGAAAGTATCGGGGGTTGTAATTGAAGAGACTGAACTACCACCAAATGTCACAGTATTTGAATTTGGCGTAAATGTTCCATTATTAGTCCAATCACCATTTACTTGTAAATCACCTCCTAGAGCAAGTGTACCACTTGCGATTGACAAATTGCCAATGACAGTTCTTGAAGAAACAGGTGTGGTAACCGTTCCACTTCCTGCATCGAAAGTAATGACTTGAGGAACACCAATTCCTACCACACTTCCACTACCCCACTCGTTACCCACTGTTGCAGTATTCTTATAGACTAGTGATGCTGTACCCACATAAGTAGGTGCAACAGAAACACTGCCTCCTGTCATTTGCAACGTACCATTATTAGTTAACCCACCTGTATTTGTATAGGCAGCACCTACTGAAAGAGTAGCACCACTACTAATAATTGCCAATCCATTTGCTACAGTTGCTGCATTTATTGCAAGCGTGCCATTTGTTAGGTTTAGAATATTATGAGTGAATGGTGAAGAAATAGTAGAAGTTCCACTACCATTCAGGTTGATTGTATTACTTGTTGTAGTATAACTAACAGCACCATTTTGACTAGTGGTGAAAGTACCTGCTACATTAATAGTACCACTAGGTAGAGTAATTGTTGGTGTACCTGCCCTTGTACCACTAATCGTTAGGTTATTGTAACTAAGTGCAGCTAAAGAACTTGCACCTGTACCATTATAATTTACTGTACTACCTGTTGTAACTAAAGCAGCAGGTGCTGTATAAGTAGCTGTATTTAAAAGAGTGTTAGCCACTCCAATTGTTCCACTGCTAGCCAATGTAACATTACCACTCCTACTAGTACCACTAATCGTTAGATTATTATAGTTAAAGGCAGGAATAGTTTGTGCATGTGTACCATTGAAATTAATGGTTCCTTGAGAAGCTGTAGTGATTGAACCCGAACTAAATGTTCCAGCAATGTTTACAGTTCCACTTGGGAAAGTAGTTCCTGAACCAATTAAATTCAGGTTATAAAAACTACTAGTAGATGGAATGTTTTGATTGGTTCCACCAAGAGTAACTGTTGTAAACTTTGTTCCCATTGAGCTTGAAGCACCCATAGAAATTGTACCGTTGAAAACAAATTGTGCACTTGAATTAGTAACGTTATCAAAGTTGATTGTATTAGCAATTCCATTATCGAAGTCTATATTATTAAATGTTCCAGGAACTATTCTTTGGTTATTAGTCGTTGGTGCATAATACTGAACTGTACCGCCCCATGTTAAGTTGGCAGGGAAACCATATTGGTAAGCAGTTGTAAAATTAGCACCTACTCTTACTGTACCATTTGTTGTAGCTGTATTCAAAGTGCCTGTAGAGAAAATACCTGACCCTGCTACATCTAAAGTTGCTCCAGACTGTATTGCCAAAACACCTCCACTTCCTGAACCTGTACCCATATAAACCGCCCCGCCTGATGCTAATAAGAATGTACCACTAGTTACCGTAAGAGTTCCTCTACAGCTTCTAGCACTAGAAGCACCTGTGATTGTAACTCCACTACCTGCATCAATTGTTACATTAGCAGGGATACCGAGACCTACACTTGGCATGGCAAGGATTGATGCACCACCACTACCACTTACCGTGCAAGTAGTGCTTGTATAATTTGTTCCTCCACCTGAAACCGACACACCAAAAATACCTAGTGCAGCTGTAGCAGTAGTATAAGAACCTCCTCCTCCTGTAATTGTTACAACAGGAACAGATGTATAGCCTGAGCCATTGTTAGTAATTGAAATATTTAAAGTTCCTGCGGTTAAATAGGCTACTGCTGTAGCTTGTACTCCTGAAGAAGGAGCATCTATCGAAACCGTTGGAACACTTGTATATCCTGTGCTACCTGTTACAGTTATAGATGCCACACCCAAACTTGCAGTAGCACTCAATCCAGAACCTGCAGTACCCGTAATTGTAGGTACAGAAGTATATCCTGAACCAGGGGTATTGATGGCTAAGGCACTAATTGCACCCGTTTTAAAGTTTGCCCACTCAGTACCTACTGTTTTTGGTCCTGCCTTATAAACCAAAGTTGCACTACTTCCATAAGTAGGAACTTGACTCAAAGAACTTGTAGTCGTGTTGAAAACCAAATTATTATTGATTGTCGGTGTAGCAGGAATTGTTAA
>CANCPA010000213.1 GCA_947379895.1 Chitinophagaceae bacterium
GTTAAGCTAAAATAGTAAACTTACTCTAATATCTAACCACTAACAACTAACCACTATTTTTGCGGTCAATTAATTAATAAAAATATGATGTTGAATAACAGGTTACTATTAAGTGGAATTGTTGTGATTGGATTGTTTTTTCAGGCATGTTCTCCCAATAATGTAACGAAAGAAGATAGTCTAAAAACCTTTTTTGATAGTAGCAAGGTGGATGGTTGTTTTGGTATGTATGATAATGGTTCGGGGCAATTTACTATCTATAATATCTCTCGCTACAAGGACAGCGCTTATCTGCCTGCCTCTACTTTTAAGATTGTCAATTCACTTATCGGTATAGAAACTGGTCGGATTGTGAATGAGAAGATGGTCATTAAATGGGATGGCGTCGTACGCAAACATGATAATGGCGACACTATCAAGGAATGGAATAAGGATTTGACAATGGCGGAGGCATTCAAGTTTTCCTGTGTCCCATATTATCAGGCAGTAGCAAGGATGATTGGAAAAGATACTATGCAACAATGGCTTGATAGCTTAAGATATGGGAATAAGAAAATTGGAAGACACATAGATAGTTTTTGGCTAGATAACAGTCTCAAGATTACTCCTGACGAACAATTAGGATTGGTTAAGAAATTATATTTCAGTCAACTAGGCTTTCAAAAGCGTACACAGGACATTGTTAAGAAGGTAATGCTACAAGAAGACAATGCCAATTACAAGTTGTATTATAAAACAGGATTGGGCTACAGGGAAAATGGGAATAGCATTGGTTGGATAGTGGGTTGGATTGAAGAAAATCACCATCCTTATTTCTTTGTGTTGAATGTTGAGGGAAAACATGATGATCCGTTGTGGACTATCAGAAAGAATATCCTGACAGGCATCCTGAAAAAAGAGGGATTCTTTGAAGGAAAGAGGTAAAATAGTTATGAGTGATGAATTATGAGTGATGAGTTCTTTTTCAATTCCCATTTTCGTTACTAATCAGGAGCTTTTACCACAAGGGTAACTAAGAAAAAACGAGGTACACAAGGATTTCTTTTAAAATAATTAGCAGTTGAGTATCTGAAGTATATATAAATCCTTGTGATTCTTTGTTCAAAACCTTGTGAGCAAGTGGTAAAAATACATGAGTAATAACCCATTTTCAATTAATTTAATTTGTTAGCATTTCAAAACATTGCATTTATAGTTGGTCTTCTAGCGTTGATACCGTTAGTGGGATTATTTGTTTATGTATTGAAATGGAAGCAAAAGGCAAGACGTGCTTTAGGAAATGAAAGAATCGTCAATCAATTAACTGCTGACTATTCACATCAAAAATATGTCTTTAAAATAACTGCGATACTCATTGCAATTACCTTATTATTGGTGTCTGCGGCGAATCTTCGCAAACCAAAAGTTGAAAAGGGTTCTACTGGTTTGGGTGTTGATGTGATGATTGCCCTCGATGTAAGCAGGAGTATGCTCGCACAGGACGAGAAACCCTCTCGTTTGGATAAGGCAAAACAATTTATAGTTCAGCTAAACACTCAATTACAAAATAACAGGGTTGGAATCGTTGTCTTTGCCGGCAGGGCTTATCTTCAGATGCCGCTGACAGGAGATATTGCAGCAACAAATATGTTTGTTAGTAATGCTAATCCCGATTTAATTAGTTGGCAGGGAACTGTAATTGGGGAGGCTTTGAAACTGTGTAGTAACAGTTTAGATACAAAAGAAAAGAAATACAAAACGGCCATATTAATAACTGATGGAGAAGATCAAGATACGAAGGCAATCACTGTAGCTAAAGGTTTGGCTGAAAAGGGCGTTATTGTTCATACGATTGGTGTGGGTTCAGTGGAAGGTTCACCGATAGTTGAAACTAGTTCTAATGAATATAAGAAGGATATAAATGGCAATGCAATCATCAGCAAACTAAATGATAAGCTTTTACAACAGATTGCAACTTCAACAGGGGGCAGCTATCATTATCTTGATAATACTACTTCGGTAAGTAGCGATTTGTCGGATATTATTAATTCGATGGAGAAGAAAGCCATAAATAATCCGGGAGGATATGTAAACTACGATAGTTATTATTTTATCTTTCTAGCTCTTGCTCTGGTTTTATTGGTGATAGAATTCTTCGTTACTGAAAAGAAATCAGTAAATAAAGTTGGATTTAATAAGCAATTAATAGGGTTAATAAGTTTTTTATTAATTACCTCTACACTTTTTTCACAAAATAATAATGAAAAGGGAATTACTAAGGGTAATGAATTGTATAGAACCGGCGATTTCAAAGGTGCATCAGATGCTTATTTAGAAATAATTAAACGAGATGAAAAAAATACTGCTGCCAACTTTAATACTGCTAATTGTCTTTTCAGACAACAGCAATATGGTGAAGCAGCAAAGCAATGGGAAGCATTAACAACTTCTGCCGACCCACAATTACAAGCAAAGGCATGGTACAATAAGGGAGTGGCTGAGGCAAGGCAACAGAAGAATGAGCAAGCAATAGCATCTTTCAAAAAATCTTTATTGCTAAATAACAACGATGAGACAACAAGAGAAAACTTGCAATTAGCCTTAAATGAGTTGAATAAGCAAAAGCAACAGCCCAATAAGCCTTCACCGCCCCCTCCGCCTCCACCACAAAATAAACAACAGCCGTCTAAAAAGCAAGCAGAACAACAACTGAATATGTTGAGGGAAGAAGAGAAACGTTTACAAAAAGAAGTTCAACAAAAGAAATTTCGACAGGATATGGGAGAGGAAAAGGATTGGTGATTACTGATTATAGTGTTTTAGATGATTACCCTCGCCTTATATTTGTGTTTAGAACTTAAGTAAATTGAATATTCAGAAGGAACAATTTGCTTTTATAAATATTTATCATGAAATCGTTTACTCATTTAGGTGCTTATGTATTGATGCTAAAAGGCATGTTTACTAAACCCGAGAATCATAAAATGTATTGGAAGGAATTTATGCATCAATGTGCGGAAATTGGCATTGGTGCATTGCCCATTGTGGTCATCATTTCCTTGTTTTTGGGTGCTGTTTCTACTTTACAGACAGCTTATCAATTAGTAAGTCCACTAGTTCCTATTACAACTGTGGCACAAATTGTTAGGGATAGTATGATTTTGGAATTGTCGCCTACGGTATTGAGTATTGTTTTGGCGGGAGTTATTGGGAGTAAGATTGCGAGTGAGTTAGGCAACATGCGTATCAGCGAACAGATTGATGCGCTAGAGATAATGGGTATCAATCCTAAGAGTTATCTTGTCCTACCCAAAATATTGGCAGGTATCGTAGTTATTCCAGGCTTAATAGTCATCTCTGCATTTTTGGGTATTTTGGGAGGTCGTTTAGCAGGAGATTTTACTGGTATTCTTGCCTCTGACCTGTATGATATTGGGTTGCGCCAAAACCTCAATATGTTCAATCTATTGTTTGCCTTATACAAGGCCTACACCTTTGCTTTTATCATCTGTAGTATTTCTGCGTATTATGGTTTTCATGTGAAGGGAGGTGCACTCGAGATTGGCAGGGCAAGTACGAGTGCGGTTGTAGCCTCTTGCGTCTTAATATTATTAGCAGATTATACTTTAGCAGCTTTGTTATTGTAATAAATTGTACCTTCTCATTACTGAATCATTTTGAAGATAATAACGTAAACAAATTATCTGTTATTAACTAAACCTTTGCCATCACATAAATCACTGAACTGCACAATTTATTATCTTTTGATGCCTTCAAGTTGGAAAGAAGTCCGTTGATGACTGCTTTTGGTAGGTTGCCCTTACCATTTTTATATTGTTCACTCAGCATACTCACATAAAAACTATCATACCACATTGGATTGTAGGCTTCAATCTTGAATCCCTTAAGGGCTGCTAACTTAGTCATGCTTTCAGGCGAAAAATGATATAAATGGCGCGGAACATCATAAGCTGCCCAATATTCCTGATACGACGTTGCATCACTACTCGTATAATTTGGTACTGCAATAACCAATTTTCCTTCCGGCTTTAATATTTTTTGATATTGTTCAAGGTAGCCATGAAGGTTATGAACATGTTCCAAAACATGCCACATCGTGATAGCGTCAAAAGTATTTTCAGTTAAATCAAATAATGTTTTTGGGTCATCTAGTTGCAAGCCAAACTTGTTTAAAGCAACTGTTCTTGCCGTGTCGTCGGGTTCAAGACCTGTCACTTTCCATCCTGCCTCAATCATCGTTTGAGCAAAAGCACCTGTTCCTGAACCGACATCTAATAACACTCCATTTGCCACTTTACTAGCATCAATAATTAATTCACTTTTTTGAATCAAGGTCTTTTTCCGAACTTTATGATACAATTTATTAATCAGTCCTTCCTGTGTATCAGAATGAGAAACATAATTTGTTGATTGATAATAGGCACCTATACTTGTTTCGTCAGGAACATTTTGTGTGAATCGAAGTGTACAATTATGGCAATGCCAAATATCAAAAGATTGATTACTAACTGTATAATCCTTTGCCACTAACTGTGGCTTAATATTGTTACTTCCACAGCAAGGACATTGCTGATAAGTGATGATTGATGCCATTAAAAGAAATTAATAATTGAAAATTGTAAAATAAGGAATAAACTAGGCAATAGGTAGCTATTTATTTGACCCTCACTATTTTATATTGTAAGAAAAAACAAGTCTTTTCTATGTCTCTTTGTGACTATGTGGTTAACAACTTATTATAAACCTTAAATGTAATAATACAGTAACGCACCCACACCCATCAAGGCAAGTATTAAGGCATAAACCCACCAATAATCCTCTTGCTTTTCCTTTACAATCATCTCCAACTTATCTTCTTCTGTTTCTTCAGTTAGGATAAGATTTTCTCCGGTGCTATATAATTCTACCAAATTAGACCTTGAATCGTTTGTGTTATTCAGTTTAATATCTGCACTAGAAATATGGGTCGCCTCGTTATCTGCAATAAAGAACACATCGTCATCATAGCCTCTTTGTAGCTTACCAATCCCAGGCAATTCAACAGCCATATTGCCTTCAATATTATTTTTTATGGCATTTGTAAACTCTTGAAACTTTTTTGCCACCTGCCATTCTTCTAATTGCATTTCTTTGCTTAGATAGATAAACAAATTCTTATCTATCGCCGAATCATCACTTCTTGTAAAACTAATTTTTGATTGTGGCGCATGTAGAACTCCTTTCACAAAATCGAGCGATGCAGGAGTCTCTTGTAAAGAAAAAGCACCCAATCCTGGAATGCCAACCCGCTTGTTTACTAAAAAATATTTATACAAAAATGAATACATATACTACTGATTATCTGAACGAATATACAACTCCTGCTAATAACTGAAAACCTAATACTTCATATTGATTCCAACGTTGGTAACGATTGTTGAATAAATTATTAAATTGAACCCATGCATTCAGCCTTTTCATGACAGGAAACTCTGCCGACACATTCGCATCAAAGGCAGGATTCAACTTGCTACTACCAAATTTATGCGTGGCAGATACATTTCTATAATAGCCTGCATCAAAAATAAATAAATTGCTGTGCAAAGTAAGGTCGTTTAGTATTTTCCAACGCATCGAACCATTTATTTCTAATGGAATCAATCCATAAGCCTTATTATTTACACTCATCTTAGTGAATTGAGTGTAAGTAATGCCTCCCAAAATAGCCAATCTTTCTTGAACCGCATAACTGATTTCGCCTTTCAATCGCAATGCCTGAATAGAGGGTTCATTCAACAAAAGGAAGTCTTGTGTTTTACCCGATGTCGTGTCATTTACAAATAAGGAGGCATTACTGATTTGTAGAAAAGATAAACGGGCATTACAGGTTAGATGATTATCGATACTTCCTTTAATGCCAATATATTCTTCGATAGTCTTTGTATTAAATAAGCTAGTGGGCGGCGCAAGATAGTTGTTGATAGTAGAAAGACTCTTGTATGTGTTCTTTTGATAATAGCCAATCCATCCTGCTTCAATGACTAATTTCTTATTCATCAACTTTCCTTCTGCAGTAAAGTTGGGTAATAAATTAAACAGTCCATTATCCCACGAAGGCAATAAACCAATATTAGCCTTGAAATTAGGCGTAGTAAAACGTAAGGAGGTATTAAAATTAAACAGATTATTATTGATAGCAACTTGCTGATTTGGCAAAGTGTCAGCCGAAAAGTGTGTTATATTAATGGTTGCACCTAAATCTAGATTGAAAAACTTACCTAAGGATTTACTAATTGGCGCTTTTAAAATAAGGTTAGTTTCTTGTGCACTTGATGAACTATTACCGAAATAATTAAATAGTAACTGCGGATGGTAAATGATGCCGTAAGAGGTAGGCACCTTATTTTCAATTCCGACTTCTGCCCCAATAGTATTATACTGTTGATGCAAACTATCCTCATTTAGTTTCAACGTCTTTGGGGTAAAGCCATATTTGTAAACACTATTATTATCCCAATATAGCTTAGAAGTAATCTCTTGATTTTTCTTTGTAGTAAAGATGCCTAATAAGTCAATTCCTGCTTTACTATATTGTTGTAAAGGCAAATTACCTTTTGCCGATTCATATTTACCGTGTGCAGTAATCATCTTCTTTGTTCCATTTCCAAAGGAGGCACCTGCCTCAATTAGGGGAGAAGAATAATTACCATAACCTGCCTTTATATATTGGTGATGTGACCAAACGAAACCTGAATCCGAGGCTAAAGCCAACGGTTTTATGGGAATAGGTTGGTATGAAAAGAATAGGTTTTGTGATGGAATATGATAGGTCAATGTCAATTTAGTAGTATCAATATACGGAGTGGCAGCAGTGAAATTAACCTTTGATGCATTACGCAATGAAGGCTTAAAAGAAGAAGTGATGACCACTTCTGTGGTAGGAGTTGCTGTATCGGCAGCATTTGCAGAAGTATCTTTCGGGATTAAAGTGACCACCTTTTGTTCCTCTTTATTTGGCGTTAATTCCAAAACTTGTTTCTTCTGCGGAATTGTTTCTGCAGGTTTTTTAATGTCCGCATTTTTGTGTGCAGTAGTATGATGCACAGGTTTTGCAGGTGCTTTCGCCGTCTTTTTTACAGGCTTCTTTTTCTTTTTATGTTGGGCATTTACGGCCGCAAAAGGCAAAGAAATTGCCAATACTATCAATAATATATTTTTCAAATAATGCATCATCTAAAATGATTTAATAAATTGTAATTAATAATAAATCTTTATCCCACATATCCGCCGGGTGCATAAAAGGTTTTCGCTTAAGGAGTTTCGTAGAGAAACGAACCTCGGCAGTCTGCCTCGCGGCGTGTCCTCACGCAGCGAAAAACTTTTATGCACCATATCCGCCTTTCCTACTTCCCTCTCATCCTACTTCCCTCTTTCCCTATTCCCTCGTTTCCATCCCCTCTATTCCTCTATTGCGGCGTCTCTACCTTATTTGTTTTATTCTTTTCTTCCACTACAGCTGCCAATTTAGTACCTGCCTCTTTCTTCAACTCATCAATAAGACTATTCTCCGAAACACTCTTGAACGTAGCCTCTGCATTGAATAAATCCTTTTGTTTAAAATATAAATCGCCCAATAAAATATAGCTTTTCGTTACCCAATATTCGTATGAACCATCTTTCTTGATGACTTCAAACGCCGCTTTTTCTACTTCATCATATTTTTCTTGTTTAAATAGTATTTCTGCCAAACGATAACGGGACTCTGCACTGTACTCACTCTTGCCTAAGTCTATCACTGTCTTATAGGCATTTGTCGCTTCGTCCAATTTGTTGTCAGCCTGACTACTTTTGGCAAGCACCATATTTGCCATCATCTTATCGTCTGTTTGTGTTCCTGTTTCTGCCAATAATTCTTTAGCATTTGCAGTTGCCTCCTTAAACTGTTGTAAACGATATTGACAACGAAGTAAGCCACGCATTGCTTCCAATTTATTCTCTTGTTGAGTAGTTAATGCCTTTAATTGCACAAAATATTGCTCGGCATTTGCGTAATCCTT
>CANCPA010000214.1 GCA_947379895.1 Chitinophagaceae bacterium
ATTACAGTTTGACCCGTAAGAATCCAAACGTTTGTTAAAGACGTAGGAGGCGTAGAAGTGTTTGTTGCACCTGACCAACTTCCCGCAGTTGTACATACTTGCCATGCACCACTAGACCATGTCATATTTCCAGAGGCAGCATAATCGCCGACAGATTGCCCTTGTACAATGCAAGAGTAAAGGATAGAAAAACAAATTAAACCAATCTGTTTCCATCTAAATAATGCATTAAAACTTTCATTTTTTTTCATACGTAAATTATTAGTAAAATATAAATAGGTGTAATAAACTACAATAAAATCAATCTATTTTAACAGTATTTTTTCATGGCAAATAATATCCTTTCTCTCTTTAGGAATTTATTAATCATTAAAATTTATCGACTCTGCAAAATTGTATTAAATAAGGTAAAATAACAGGGGGCAAAATGTCCAAATTAGGGGGGCAAATCGACCATTTTATAGTAAATTACATCTACACAATTAAAAAAAAATTAGTACGAATTGAATCTGTCCTCCAAATAATTTCATTACATTTAGTTTTATATTTCCTACAACACTAATAATTTTGCTTCTCCTTTTCTCATTTCATTTGACAATAATATTACCTGATAAGTCCCTGTTGCCAAATTAACTTTCCCCATATCGATTGATATTTCTCCATTACTATTTGATATATCAAGTGATTGGGTAAAAACTAGTTTACCTACTGATGAATAGATTGCCAATTTATATTTCCCAATTCCAAGATTTTTATATTGCAGTGTAAACTGATTATTTAAAACAATCGTGGGGAACACTTTTATTAAATTATTAATCACTACATTATTTTCAAACAATATTTCCTTTGAATAAACAGTATTTGAAGATGCAGTGATTGCTTTTATGCGATAATGATTCATCCCGTAATTTGCGGTGGAATCTGTGAAATAATTATCGCCTGTTCCATTTGCCTTTACAGTCTGAATATCATTATAGTTAATGCCATCCTGACTCCTTTCCACCAAAAACTCCTTAACACCTTCTTCATTTGAAACGCTCCAATTGATGAGAAATGATGTTCCAAGAGACTTCCCTGTTATAGATGTAAACTGTAAAGGCAATGCTGTTGCCTGATTTAATAATATCTCAAAACGATTGATGCCACTACTAGCTGTATCAGCAGTGATATTAAAATCATAGTTAGGATTATTAACCATATCCTGTTGAATACCTAAGAAATTATCCCTTAATAATAGCTTAGTACCTATAGGGAAACCTAATACATCGCAGAACTTCAATTGAAAACTACCTGTAGTAGCACTTTTGGTTGATAACATTATGGTATCATTCAAAAACCCTTGTGGACGAGTGGCAATTGCTAATGAATAATTATCCTTCAAACTACTTAATGTTTGATTGCCACTACTGAAAGACACAGCATCTAACTTCTGATTGTATTGCTTTGAACCTTGACTTGAATAGTTGATGGCAATTTCATCTAATAAAGACTGATTTGAAAACATTCCCACTTTAAGGAGTGCATTGTTGCTGATTCCAAAGTAATGCGTATTTGGGATGATGGAATCTAATTTGTGTGCCTCTTTGAAGGTGACAGAATTTGTAGTCTTATTTGCCTCCACAAAGAAGGCCTGCCCTATCGCCAAATAATTACCATTGACTGTATTATATCCTGTATCCAAATTGGTCATGACTCCATTGAGATAGGTGGTATAGTTTCCATTGCTGAGTGGACTATAGGTCCACATTTTATTGTTGATGCCATTATTATCTGCTTGAAAGGATGGAAAATAAATTTGACATGGATAAGGATTTGCCAAAAGTGTATAGAGATGTTGTGCAGTATCATTCAATGGAACTGTCACATTTCCTTGTGACAAAGTACCTGTTGCATTCAATACCACACTAGTAGGGGGAAGTGGTGTAGGACTATTCAACTGATTGGCGCATGTACCTTGAGTCCTATCTCCCCTAATGTTCATTCGGTATCCGATTCCAGGATTCAAACTAGTATTCTTTGTATTTGCTACTGAAACCCACCTGCTGCCATTAATTGGATTAGCATTGTAGATAAACATGCTAGGAGTGCTTGAGGCAGTGGCATCAAAACCATTGCTATTATATTGTGTTCCACCTGTTCCGCAGATAGTGCCGCCTGTTCCTGCACCTGTGATATAAATTTGTTTCTGCCAAGCACTGTCAATCAGTTGAGAAACCGAACTGCCTACGAAACTATATTTACGGGCAGATTTGGCAGGAATAAATAATTGAGTATTTACATTTCCTGTAATTGCACCAGTTAGGTTGGATACCCTAGCCGTTTTTAATGCTGAAGATAAAAGGGTAAGATTTCCTGCCGATGAAAGAGTACCTGATGTAGCCCTGACTAAGCTGATAACATATAACGGATTGCCCAAAGTAACTGTTCCTGTTGAGGCCACACTTAAAGAATCAAGCAGATTAGAAGTTCCAAGTGCTGACTGATTAAAATACAAAGTACCCTCCCCTGTCACCCGAATCCTACTAGTAGCTGACCCAGTAATAGTTCCTGTTCCTGAAATAATTCCATTTAAAGTTAACAGATTGCCGTTTAATGTCAATCCTGCATTGTTTGAAAGATTATTGACTACAAGACTACCATTACCCAACAACAATGCACCATTGAGTATCAAAGAACCGTTAACAGTTGTAGAACCTGAACCTGTTAATATGGTTGACCCACTCAAGGTTAGATTACTCCCTATCGATAAATTATTATTATCCAATCCAAGTGAAGTTGTACCTGTATTTGTGAAGGACAAATTACTATTTGATAGCGATAATAATGAATTGGTCACATTCGCATTATTTCCAACTCCCGCCCCTGTACCAATTAATGATGAATAGCTAGACCCACCATAACTGATTGTACCCCCTGCGGCAACATTCACTGCAATTGTTTGGGTAGTCGGTTGCAAATTATTGATATGTATATAACTCCCGCACTTCAAGATTCCCGTTGAACCAATATTTACCGTAAGCGTATTTGTTGTTCCAGAAGCCCCAACTGTTGTATTTGATGTTGTAACTAAACCAATCTTACCACCACTTACATCGAGTGTGCCGTTAATATTGTAAGTATCTGTAGAAAGAGCGGCAGTTGAATCTGAATTACCCTGATTTATATGAAAATATCCTGACTTTATGGTAACAGTTGTCCCTTGATTAATTGTCAAACTCCTAGTAGAAGCTATTGGCGTCGCCTCTAAGGTTAGTGCCACTCCTGTACTTGAAAGCGTCATTGATTGACCAATAGTAATACTCGTAGATACTGTACCTATATAGGAAGTGCCGATTGCATATAGATTACAAATACCTGTTCCATTTGGGTTATTGATAGTTAAAGAAGTGCCGCCACGAGTTTGAATACTTAAACCAGTATTCGAACCATTATAAATAGGTTCACCCAAAGTACCACTATTATTTATCACCACCACTCCTTGGCATTGCAATACTTGAGTGGTATGATTCGTTGTATTTAAAACGGCACCATTAGCAATCGAGATAGTAGCGGGAGTCCCAATAGTACCACCACTGCCATAGTACATCCCATTGAACGTTCCTGAAGTGGCGATTGTAAAAGTACCTGAAGAAATGGTTAAGTTATTTTTCAAAACAACAGAATTTCCATTGCTAGCTACTGTAACCACATTCGCAGAAGCTCCTGTAGCAATCTCTACATTTGTCAAGGTAAGGCTACCTGAACTTGTACTTGAAAAAGAAGTCCCCGCACCCGTCATCTTCAATTCGCCACTTCCGCTTTCCGTACCTGCACCACTCACATTGCCACTAACTATAATCGTATGTCCTGCATCCGCTAGCGTACCACTTGAAACAAAGTTTAGGTTAGTAACAGAAAAGTTGCTGCCTAAAGTAATGGTATTTGTGGCAATCTGTAAGTTAGAAATGGAACCTCCTCCTAAAAGTGATGTTGATACACCATTCATTAAGACAGTACCTGCACCTGCAATTGTTCCATTGATGATTGCATTTCCTGTAATATTCAATGTTACACCCGATGCGATAGATAAGGTAAAGCCAGAGTTTACAGTTAAGGAATTGATGGTAGTAGTGCCTGTAGTATTAATTGAGACATTTGAATTGATGATGGCAGGTCCACTTGAGGTAGGCACACTCCCTCCTTGCCATGAAGAACCGACAAACCAATCAGCATTTGCAATGGATTGATACCCATAAATTGCTAGGGTAGTATTGGTTAATGCCAATAGTGAAGACCACCCACTTGTTGCTGAAAAAACAACAGAATCGTTTGTAAAAGTGCCCGACTGTGGCGTTGAAGAACTAGCAGCAGCACTTGTCCATGAAGACCCTCCGTTTGAGGATGTCATCAAATTCATTGCTGTAATTGGTGAGCAAAGTGGAGATAACGATGCATCACCTGTACCAATACTTGTTCCTGCATATCCGAATGAGAGCGTAGCAGTTGTTGCAGAAGTTGGTACTACAGACCACACCTTATTGATAACGCCATTCGTTATCCCTATACCATTTGGTTGTGTACTAGAAACACTTACTCTTGTAGCAGAACCTGTGATAGGATTAATGGTAATTGGGGTAAAGAAAGAGGTAGAAGCCCCAATCGGGAACAAATAAGGCACGCCCGAAGTGGTGGTAGCAATCAATGAACCCGAAGAAGAGGTGATGATATAATTGGAAGCACTCACTCCAGCAATAGCATTGCTACCCAAAGTTAGATTGACTGTACCCAAAGTCAATTTTCCTCCTAGCGTCAAAGTACCATTTACAGTTGCATTTCCTGCACCGGTTAAAGTGGCAGCACTACCAAACGTAAGGTTGTTTACTACTAAGGCACTATCATTTTGTAGAGTTAAAGCACTAGCAGTAGTGAATTGTAGATTGCCATTATTGACTGTAATTAAAGAGCTTGTACCTGACATTGCATTATTGCGAGCGGCAGTATAGGTAGTGCCTGCATACATGATTGTTCCCCAACTTGCTACATTAACCAAAAATCGCTGTGTGGCAATTTGAGATACACCTGTATAGATGGTAGAAGGACATTTTAATATTCCCGAAGAACCAATAGTAAGGGTAATTGAATCATAAGTACCTGTTCTGTTTGCAGTAGTATTTGACGTTGCCACCAATCCAATACCGCTTGCACCTGAGACATCGAGTGTTCCATTAATCGTATAAATTTTGGGACAGGTAATTGCAGAATTGACAGTATTGTTACCAAACCACCCCCCTTTTACAATAACTGAATATCCTGCATTAATCGTTAAAGAACGGCTATCAAAAACGGAAGGTGATTGGTATTGATTATTTCCATATTGTAAGCCAATGGATGGAAGACTGCTGCTGACTCCATACAATGACATATTAGAGCTTATGGTTACTGCCAAACTTTGGCAGTTATTATCCGACGTAAAACCACCGATACTATAAATTCCGCTACCTGAAAAATTTAATGACCTAGTTGTCTGACACCAGAAAAATGCGCTTTTGTATTGCGTGGTTCCTGATTGCCCAAAACGTCCATTATTCAAGATATTGATAGTATTTCCTTGTGCATAAATAGTATTCCCATTATCATTAAATGTATTCAGAACAGCACCCGAAGCAATTGTGATATTGTGGGTTGTAGATGCATTGAAACTACCTATATAGATTGAACCATTTAAAGTATAAGTACCTGAAGTGACTATTATATTGCCCGCAAAATAACTATTAGTTCCAACAGAAGCTGAACTGCTATTCGCATAAACTGTATTTCCAATACCACAATCAATCTCAAGATTGGACTGATAAGCAGTAGAAGAAGAAGCATAAATAGCACTTGCAGTCATCTTAATTTCACCTCCACCAGTATGAACAGCGGTATTTAAAATCGTAACATTACCTGAAACAGTTACTATGTGTCCACCATTATCTAACAGACTGTTTGAAACAATTCTTAATGTCCCTACCGAAAAGTCATTTGCCATTGTGAGGATGCCCACTGAATCTACTAGGTTACTAACTGAACCATTCCCTCTGAAAGTTGATGATGCCAATGTATTAACAGCCCCTGTTCCTGTAATTGAACCTGAATCGGTAAGATTACCATAGATATTTAATAACCCTGAATTGGTAATCGTTGCACCAGTTGAAATAGAAATTTGGAAGGCAACAGCAGTTGTATTTGCTGCAATTGCTGGATAACGTGATAATCCTGTAGGAATATTTACCGTCTTTGTAGAATCGGGGATTCCATTACTCCAATTGTTACCATCATTCCAATTATTACTTGTCCCTCCTGTCCAAGTTGTAACAGATGAAACGGTTGTATTCACGGTTACGTTATTGAAAGTTACAATATCAGCATTAGTGGTTCTTGATGTTACCGCCATTCCTACCAGCATATTATTGCTAAAAGAAAAAGTGTTACTACCTACCTGAGTCCAGGTTATACTATCAGGAGAAGAATAAGCAATGAACTGATTATTGATTCTATCAAGCCTAAGCCAACTTGGAATTGCAGACGCTACTCCACCACCAAAAACAGCAGTTGCACTCGCATTATTACGATAGGCATAGTACACATTATTGAGGTTATCAATAAATACATAAAAGAATCTAGCATTAGAATCTAGAGATTCTCTAATCATTAATCCCGTTTTGTCGCCATTGGCTACCACTAGTTGTCGGCTTGCAACTTTAGCAATAATACTTGTAGATAAACTAGCTGGAACTTGCTGGAAAGTATAATAAAAACCATCACTCTGTCCACCAATATCTGTTCCAGCACCTGCAACAGTAAATGTGTTTGTAGAACTAGCATAAGCAGCATAGCCATCACCCTTCCCAATTGCAGTATCCTGCCAAGGTGCTGAAACTGCTGTTAATATTACAAAACTGACTGTAGCAGAACCTACTCCACTCGCATTTCTAGCTTTTAAAGTAACTGAATAGGTTCCTGACGTTGTAGGGTTACCCGTAATTAATCCCAAAGTAGTATCAAGCGATAAGCCCGCAGGAAGATTTGTAATACCAAAAGATGAAGGAGCACTTGTAGCATTGATTGAATAACTAAACGGTTTTGTTGAAACTGTTGTAACGGAGGATGCATTCGTGATAATAGGAATGGGGGGCATTGTTACATTTACCACCACTTTTTGAGTGTCGGTGCCATTGCTATTAGTAGCCTTTGCAAAAAAGGATATTGCACTTGTATTTGTGAAAGTCCCTTTGATTAATCCCATAACAGTATCAATTGTAAAACTGACAGGCAAACTATCGGCATGAAAAAGTTGAGGATCATTAGTGGCAGCAATCTGATAACTAAAGGGTACATTCATATAAGCCGTTACTGTATCGAGACTTGTAATATTCGGTTTATTGGGATTAGAAACTATAATGGTATAGTTTGATGAAGCCGAACCTGCCGTACCCGATACGGTAACATTTACTGTAAATTGTCCTGCAACAGTCGGTATTCCTGAAATAATTCCATTCTGTGTATTGATAGATAATCCTGAGGGCAAGCCGCTTGCCATGAAGGAAGTCGGAGAATTGTAAGCTGCAACAGTAAAGAAGTAAGGCACTCCCAAATAGGCAGTGTACGTACCGACGTTTGCACAAGAAGGGGCAGGTGTAATGAAGCCTGCGGAACAAACCTCATGCGAATTGTAACTTTCCCCATTTGCATTCACAGCAGACACTACGTAATAGTAAGAGATGCCAGTAGAAATTGTATTATCTGTATAGATAGAATCTGTAATCCCTGACGCTATTGTTGTGTATAGACCTCCTGCAGTAGTTGCCCTCTTTAGATTGTAACTACTCTTTCCAGAAGCATGTCTCCAAGTCAATGTATTTGACGAAGGTGTGGATGATGATACATAAATTAGCAAGGGAGTGGTAGGTACAGGGAAAGAATCAATATTACTACTTAGATATACTACTGCTGTAGAAGACGGATTGATTGTAA
>CANCPA010000215.1 GCA_947379895.1 Chitinophagaceae bacterium
GCACCTGCTTATAAATCGGCAATGAATCCGACAACGAGGACGGTGACAACGATTGCCGAAAGGGACAAAATAACTGCAGAGGAGTTAGTGATTTTGAGGAGAATTTATGGGGATATTCCCGATAGTAAATTATCTCAGGCAGCTAGGGATATTCTATTAATTACAGAAAGAACGTATACACATATTGTATTGCCGTTGCCGAAGAGTAAACCTGTGGGCAAGCTGATTCCTGGCGAAAGGTTGAAGCATACGATCAATATTGTGGATAGTGAAACGGGCAAAAAGGCACAGCCTGCCGGCGCAAGTGCGTGTGAAGTTTGGCGAAAAGTAGGAGGAACTGCACCTGCAAGTGAGAAAGATTTATCGTATGTGGGTTCAACGGCTAATCATACCTTTACTTGTTCATTTGATGGAACAGAAGCCGGAGAGATGGTGAATTATTGGGTTCGTTGGGTAAATAGTAAGAACGAAAAGAGTACTTGGGGACAAATGTTTGGGGGTAATGTGCAGGGATAGTGTCTGAGATATGAAGTATGAACAATGAAAGATGTGTGAATTTGCCTGTATTAGTTTATTTGTTGCAGGTTTCAAGTTTCTAGATTCAGATACGAATCAATTTATAATCGAAAAGGGCGGATGTTTCTGAAAGGAGGCATCCGTTTTTGTTTTTGGATTGGAGCTATTTCTTGCTACAACTTTATACGCAATTCAATTGTAACTCTAAACCTTTCGATTATAATTCATAAATGAATACTTTTTTCTTGTGCATAAAAGTCTGCCGTTTTAATTTAGAATTCCACAACTCTAAAAGGTTTCAAAACTTTAACCGGGATTAAAATGCTGCGAAAAACTTTTATGTCCCCTTATTCCTTAATTCTGCCATTGAAATTCCAATTAGTTAATTTGCCCCTCAAATTTGGACATATTACCCCCCTAACTTTCATTGAATGTCTTTTACTTTTGCCTCGAATTAATAATATACTTCTTTATTACTCTCTTTAAATATTTTAGAATGGCTTTAAACGTGCATTTAATTATTTATTCAGTGATAAGTCTCTGAATCGATTAGATATTTTGGGCTAAACTGTATGACTTAACAAAAATGAATCAAGAAAAAAAGGGAACACAATATTTAATTCTTAATCAAATTAAATAATTTGGATGAGTAAATACTTCAAATACTTGTGTTTCATAGTGAAAATTTTTGTAGACATCGTGGTAATATTAACTGAGTTGTAATAATTTATTTGTGTGTGAAAGGAGTAAATTACTCTTGCTTCTAAAAGATTTTATAGAATTACTCTATTCAAGCCACAATGTTTTGGGTGTAGTGTGTTATTCTTGATTCGTATTATTTTAAAACTTTTAATTGTATTATCAAATGAAAAAATGTATTTGTTCCCACTACTCTAAATTCTTATGGTTAGTGTTATTGTTTTTAAACCTATCTATTGATTCATTTTCTCAGGAAAATAAATGGGTACTTTCAATTCATCAGCAAAATGGCATCACTTTATTAGTGGATAGTTTTACCGTTCCTGCCCAAAAAGAACTGATATTTACAAAGACAGTGAAGGATTATAAAGTATCATTTATACTTCAGCCTAAAGCTGATTTTTATACATTTTCTGCTTCATTAACCTCCCAAAAGGAAGTGTTACCTGCCTATTTATCACTTTCGAAGCACTATAGAAATGGTGAATTGCCTTACAATTTTGATGGATTAGTGCGACACTCAAATGTTTATCGTCAAAGTCCTCATGAACCGAATGACTATCATTTTAAGGGACTATCTAAGCAACCAATTCCAATGTTTGCTATCTATGATAAAAGAGGATTCGATGTCGCAATTTGCAACAGTCCTGTTTTTTACGATAATTATACCACTCAAACATTCGACTTGCAGAAAAAAGAAATAGGCATTTCATCGGGAGACAACGGATATGTTTTTCAAGACAATATTTTTAAGCTGAAAATCGATACTTCAAGTGTTAAACAAAAGGGTCAATGTAAGATTGAACCACACTATTTTGAAATAAAAGATAAAGATTCTCATGTTTTTGAAGGGGTGCTTGTAAGATTAAACAATTTGGACAGCAATAAATTGAGAAGGGCAGTAAACTTGATTGTCAGCAAAAATTGGTCAAAGGGTACAGTATCTGATTTATTTGGTTCTTCCTTTTTTAGTACTGCCTATATGAATCTGCGGGTAAACGAAACTAAAAAGAGTAAATATTGGGTTGTGCCTGCAATTGAATATGCTAATAAACAATATTCGAGGGATGCATTTTGGATTTCTATGGTTTTGCCAGAAAATTTTGCAGCACAATGTTATGAAAATGAAGCTTACAATGATAAAACCTTTGGTGGCGCAGAGCGACCTTTGTTCACTATTATTTGGGCCTATAAAACATTGCAAAAAGGAGGTCAAATAGATACTGCTAGAGTTAGACGAATACTTGAAGTAACAGAGAAGCATGTTGTAGATGGTTATTATTCAGGGTATATAAAGGGAACAGTAGGAGGGGGATGGCAAGGTTGGGCCGATAACTTGTCATTTGAAAAAGAGGATGCAATCAGTAATAATCAGGGGTTGTTTGTGGTAGCATTAATGTGTGCCGAAAAAATGGGCATTAAATCAAAGACACCTGTTTCACTTGCTTTAGCTAATTATCAGCAATTATTTAATGCAAAGACGAATGCATTTCCATTGAGTAAACAAAAAGATACAGTATTAGCCGTTGATGCCTTGATGGGTGATTTGTTAGCACAGGTCATTCTAGGAAAAACATTAGTTTCGGATCAATTTGCATTAGCACATTTCGAAACAATGAAAGCAAAGGCAAAGACGGTAAATGGATTTAAAGTTTTTTGTAATGCTGATGGCAGTTATTTAAATTTAGAGCAATATCGTTGTAAAAGCTTTGAATCAGCTATAGAAAAAGTGATTGATGGCGAGTATCAGATGGGCGGTTCTTGGTATTTGTACGATATGTTGATGTTGATGGATGCCCACATTCACGGGGCAAAAGATGCTGAGGATTTGATGATCTGGAGAACAAAAATTGAATTTGCCAAAGGAAATACGACGCACGAATTTATCAATACCGTTACAGGTAAACCTTTTAAGCCAAATATGGGATGGAATGCAGGGGTTTTTGGTGTTTGGTCTGCATTAATGAAGCAAGGGAAGGCTACAAATAAATTTTTTAAGGCAATAGATAATTATCTAGAAAAGTAAGCGTACATAATAGTTATTAGCTGACAGAGAACCTCTATAAGGGTTTCAAACCCTTATGGAGGGACAATTCAACTAATAATGCAAAAAACTTTTATGCACCTATTGGAGAAGACTCGATATTAATTGTTACTCCTAATCTATAAAATGTTACTGAACGACTGTCAGGTTGAGGCACTCATTAGGGTTTCTCAGCTTTTTTGAAAAGACATTATAATAGGCTTCGAAAATTAGGTGTTAGTACTAATTAGCGATTCAAAAGTATCAGCGTACAATTGCTCAAATGAGGAGAGCAAGATAGGGAGGGGTGGTTACTGTTTACATGCATGATTACTTCAATCCTATCCCAAAAAGAGCAGCTTTATAAATTGCAGAAGTAAACAGCATAATTCGCTTCTTTCTCTTCATTGTTCCTTCTACGGAGGGAGTTGAAGAGGTACTAATTAGGGTGTATTTTATCAAATTGGTCGTTTTACCCCCCTAATTTGGACATTTCCCCCCCTCTTTACAATTACAGGAAAACTAATTTTGCATATCGCATTTAAATGATTTGCTAATTAAACACATTATTATGAAATTGAGTTTGCCATTAATGAAATATAAGATTGCTGACAATATTAGTTGCTTAAATGGTTATGTTTTGAGTTTCTTTATTTCAGGCATACCGCCTAGTTAGCTTTTAAAAACTGACATTCTTTTTTATTAAATCGTTCTCTACAACAAAAAACACTTTCAAACTTTACACAATGAATAATTTAAAAAACACATTCAAAAAAGTGATTACCGGCAGCTTTATGAAGTTGCCTTCTTTCGTTTGCTTGCTAACAATTGCACTTGCAGTAATTTTTAGTAATGCGAATGCTCAAACATTAACACTATCTACGCCTATCAGTGGTGACCCGAATGGCGGTACTAATAGTAGTGGGAATATTTCGAATGGCCTAATTGTAAATACCACCTCTGCTGGTACAGGAACAGGTTACTATAAATGGTGGAATAATGTTTCTTCTGGTAGTCCCAATTCTGGATTTTTAAGCATGGATAGGGCTGGTACGTTGGGTTTTGGTAATAGCCAATTTAATCGTAGTTGTGCGGGTATGTTTGATGCTTCCAAAAATCAATTAATACTTACCCCTACCAATGGAGGAAATTTAAATTCACTTGTTTCGGTTTGCGTTAGCCCAAATGCTGAATATATTTATTCAACTTATATTAGTAATGCTAATATTGGTAGTAACCCAATTTGGGTTGTAACATCAAATGGTGCAGGAACAGGAACCACAATAACTTCAGCTGCTGCTTACACATCAGGGCCAGCTACAGCAGGGGCTGTTTGTAGTTTTGGAGCAGGTTCAACACAGACTGTAGGTAGCGCTCCTCAATTTGTAACTTCTGCTACTACAACTTCTGTTACAATGAATCAATCGATAACCTATACTGCAACAGCTTATAATTTTAGGCAGCCTATGATTTATAGGCACTTGTGGTCTAATACAACTGCTACTAACTCTCTTGGTAATTTTGTAGGTAGTTCTGCAACATTGCCTGCCACACTTACAGGTAATATTACTAGTATACCTTTTATTTATTCAGGCGATTTGGTGTATATGAATGGAGCAAGTACTTCAAGTTCCGCAAATAGAACAAATTTCTTTTTTTCTGGTAATAACTATGGGATGGCCTTTGATCCTTCTGGTAACTTATACCTTTCTGATAGGGATTTGAATTCAATATTTAAAGTTTCACTTACTTCTATTGCTGCTACAGGTACTTCAGGAAACTCATTTATTACTTTATCATCTGCTAATGCTTCTTTAGCGCCAGGAATGTTGGTTAGCGGGCTAAATATTCCTGCACGTACTTATATTGGATCTATCACGGGTTCTCCTGCAACAACAGTAAATTTAGTTAACAGCTCTGGAGCCTCTGTAACAATAACTGGAACGATTTCAGCAACAACTGGAACTATTGGTTTTGTTACAGGCGTACAGGTATTGGCTGGAAGTGTGGTAGAAGGAAGCAATACAATTAGTGGAGGTGCTTCTGGAAATAGTAATGGTTCATCTGCTGCTACAGCAACATTTTGGAAACCAATGGGTTTAGCATTCGACTTTAGTGGTAACCTATATGTTGCCGAAGTTGGAAATGCTGATATTAGGAAGATTGCTGCAGTAAATGGAGTTGTTTCTTCTTCTAGTTCTGTAACAACTTTTAGTAGTAGTTACAGTTTTACTAATGCTTATGCCCCAATATCTTTGGATCCAACTGGTACAAGTTTGTATGTAGGGGATGGAGGTAATAAAATAATCTATACGACACCACTTTCTACGGGCACAAAAGCAGCCTATTTTGGCAGTGGTGCATTATCTGTGGCAAGTTGTGCTGCGACAAATACTTCCTCAGCAACTATTACAACTGCTAATTCTCTTGCTAGTATTACTGGTGGAATGTATATTCAAGGTTCAACTGGAACAATCTCAGCTTTTGGAATAGCTAAAGTTGCAGGTAGTGGTAGTGTTACAAGTCCTTTTGCATACACAACCTATGCTGGAACAACAGTAAATGCTTCTGCAGTTACCTCTTTTACAATGAATGCTAGTTCGGCAGACGCGAGTGGAATAACGATTGGTACCGGAAAATTGATTAATCTGATCAGTATTGCTGTCGATCCTACAAAAGGTGACTTATATTTTACAGATCATTCAAGTGAATTTACTAGAAAAGTTGCCAATTCTTTTAATATATATTCTAGTGGAGCAGGAGATTGGGGAACAGGTGCTACTTGGAATGGTGGAAGCAGTCCTTCCTCAAGTAATGATGCATATATTAACTCTGCTGTTGCAGTTGCTACTAGTGTAAGCATTGCAAATGTAGTGGTGAAATATGGTCAGACATTGACCATTAATAGTGGTCAAACACTTACAATCTCTGGAAATTTAGTCAACAATGGAACAATCGTAAACAATGGTACTATTGCAATTGCAGGAGTGGTATACAATAATAATGGTACAATTACTAATAATGGTACTATTGCTACCTCTGCACCTACAACCATTTCTACCACTCCAATCCCATCGGGTGTAACATGGGGTGGTACAATTAAATATGCTGGTTCTGCCGCACAAACAATGGTAGCAGGAACCTACACTAACTTAACGATTGCAACAACATCAAGTGCTGTAGTTTCTTTGGCTAGTGCAGCTTCCGTTTCTGGTACACTAACACTTACAAGTGGTGTACTTTCCTTAGGTAGCAATAACCTTACTTTAACAGGTAGTTTTGCAAGTGTAACAGCTGCCGGAACTAGTGCTACTAATTATATTAATACGGGCACCGGTAATTTATTATGGACATTGGCTACTACTTCTGCTTCGACTTTCCCAATTGGAAATGCTAGCAATTATACTCCATTAGTACTTACTCCTGCAACTGTTACTTCTACTGTTTATACAGTAGGCGTTAGTACTTCTCTTACTGCAGCACCTGCAGTGGCTTCTCAGACAGTAAATACACAATGGTCTGTCTTGGCAACTCCTGCCACAACTGCAACTGTTGGTTTTTATTTTAACACCGCAAATAAAGCAGTTAGCTTTAATGTAGCAGCTGCTACTGAATTAGGTACATACAATGGGTCCACTTATGCAGTTACCTCTCCCTTTACGAGTAGTAATATACCTCAGGGTAGCAACCCTTATTCCGTTACTACTTCATCTGCAATCTCTATTCCTGCTTCGGGAACAAATCTTTATGTTATAGGTAATACCGATGCGATTAATGGTAGTAGTGCAGCTACTTGGACAGGTACAGTAAGTAGTAGTTGGAATAATGCAGGTAATTGGAGCACAAGTTCAATTCCCGATAATACTAAGAGCGTAATTATACCGGCAAGTCCTACGAATCCCTTGATTATTGCTGCTGCTGATAATGTATCGGCAAATGCAGTTACTATTAATAGTGGAGCAACTATTACGAATAACAATAGTAGTAATGCAGGTTTAAATGTTTATGGAACGTTTACAAACAATGGTGCTATTTCGGGTATCGGTTCGGTTATTCTAGTTGGTTCTGCCATTCAAACATATACAGGAGGTACTGTTGGTACACCTGGAACAATCAGTAATTTGATTGTAAACAATTCGAACGGAGTTACGGTTTCTTCAGGTACTTATCAAACTGTTTCGGCAATCACTTTAACTGCAGGAACTGTTACTTTAACGGGCAATTTATCTATTAGTTCTAGTGTAACAAGATCAGGTGGTACTTTCTCTGGAAACCCAACATATACGACTTCGATTCCAGTTACCTATATTTCTGGTGTTACAACAGGTTCTGAACTGACTCCTGCTAGTGGAAGTGTTAGTTCATTAGTAGTAAATGCTAGTGGTTCAACAGTTACTTTAGGGGGGACAATCTCTGTAGGTGGTGTTGCACTAACAGCAGGAACTTTGGCCGACGGTGGATTTACCCTTACAAATACTGGTAATTTGAGTGGTACAGGTACGCATACAGGTTCAGGTAGAATAAAAATGACAGCAACTAGTTCTATTACAGGTGCAGCAACTTTAGCAACTTTAGAAATTGCGCCCGGTGCAGGTAATACAATAACAGTTGCTACAGCTCCAGCAATAATAACAAATTTAGTGTTGACAAGTGGTACACTTGCAAACGGGGGCAATGAAATAAAAGTTACAGGAAATGTTACAGGTAC
>CANCPA010000216.1 GCA_947379895.1 Chitinophagaceae bacterium
ATGACATAGTAGTTTTCTTCAAAAATAAGACTGATTGTTAAGTGGTAATTAGTGATTTCAGTAGTATCAGCGTTCAATTCCCCTCATGAGGGGTGCCCGAAGGGCGGGGTGGTTTATGATTAAAATAATGGAATTTCAAAAGATGTCATTTGCAGCCTGTCAAAATCGGGTTGAAATGTAAGCTACATGCCCTTCGACAGGCTCAGTGTGACAGCCTTACTGATTTTCAAAGTGAATGGCAATGAAATCCTGTGTTTATGGTAATTCCGTCCATTTAGAATTTCCTTAAATTAATAACATTGGGGGTAGGAGGTCATAATAGTTACAAATAAGTAGCAAGGACGCAAAAAATGACGAAGTGAGGATTGTGAGAACTTTCAAGAAATGATTGAAAAAATAAAAAAAGTAGGTTTTAGTACAAATTGTGAAATGAAGGGACTCATGTTTCTGGTTATATAACTTTTTGAAAAGATAAAGTAGTCAAATATTTCTTTCCAACACTAAGACGCAAAGAAACACAAAGAAAAAAGAAAGAAGAAACTTAAATTTGACTTAGAGCCTTTGAGTTTTAGAGTCTTTGTGTTGGAGAAATAAAAAAAGAGTATAATTTATTCACAGGCGTGATAATATGAAGATTAATCTTGTTTAGACGCATTAAGAAACGACTTTTTGAAAAGAAGTTATATAGTAGGAATCTATGAAATAACAAAGAACTCAAGGCTTTCAAATTGATTTATTGTACAATACTGCATTAATTTACAAGTCCTTGTGTTTCTTTGCTAAAAACCTTGTGTTCCTAGTGTTAAATACTATTAAAAATAAACAAACAATGAATAAACTACTATTTACTTTGGGTGCAATCCTATTAGTAATATCCGCAACTGCTCAATCGCCTGATAAGGTTTTATGGTTTGATAAGCCCGCCCGCTTTTTTAATGAAAGCCTTTTATTGGGAAATGGAACACAGGGTGCTACAATTTTTGGTGGTACTACTAAGGAAAAAGTGTTGCTTAATGATGCTACGCTGTGGTCGGGCGAACCATTGAACGATACCATCTATAAGGATTGCTACAAAAATCTACCTGCTGTAAGGGAGGCGTTAAGTAAAGAAGATTATCCCGCAGCGGATACATTAATCAAGAAATTGCAAGGTCATTATAGTCAGGCTTATATGGCATTAGGTACCCTTTATCTGCAAATGAATCATGATACCGCAGTAACAAATTATTATCGAGACCTTAATTTGGATAGTTCTATTGCTAAAGTGCACTATACCGTAAATGGTATAACCTATGATAGAGAATACCTCGTTTCTAATCCCGACAAGGTAATTTTAATCAAACTAAGAGCCAATAAAAGCGCCGCTTTGAACTTTGACTTGGGTTTTAATAGTGTATTGCATTATAGTTTTGAAAAGAGTAATAAATGTATCAAAGCAATTGGATATGCTCCTTACAGGCAGGATGCTTCTGCGAGAGGAACAATAGGAAAGATATTTTATGATGAAAATAGGGGTATTCATTTTGGTGCAAACATTGCCGTAAAAATCGATGATGGCAAACAAATAGTTGGAGACTCAAGCATTCAAATAAAAGGAGCAACTGAGGCAGTTATTTATATATCATTGGCCACAAGCTTTAATGGATTTGATAAAGACCCTGTAAAACAAGGAAAACCTTATAAGTTAATGGGCGCAAGCATCCTTCAAAAAGCATTGGTCAAAACCTTCGATGCTATAAAGAAAAGCCATATTTCCGATTATAGACGTTTGTTTGCAAGGGTCGATTTGCAACTTGGATGGAATAAAAATGCTATTTCAATTCCTACAGATATTCGATTACAGCAATATGCAACAGGTATTGAAGACAGGGCTTTAGAGGCTTTGTACTTTAATTTTGGCAGATACCTGTTAATAAGCAGTTCCCGTACGCCCAATTTACCAGCTAATCTTCAAGGAATTTGGAGTTATTATGTTCGTCCGCCTTGGCAATGTAACTATACAACAAACATTAATGCAGAAGAAAACTATTGGCCTTCCGAAACAACTAACCTTTCCGAAATGCATTTGTCCTTGTTGGGACAAATAGAAAATATTTCTAAAACAGGTGCCGCTAATGCCCAAAATTTCTATAATTGCAAGGGATGGAGTTGTGGACACAACTCCGATATATGGGCCATGAGTAATCCTGTCGGTGATCGGCTCGGTCGACCAAGATGGTGTAATTTTTCAATGGGAGGTGCTTGGTTGAGTACACATATTTGGGAACATTTTACCTTCACGCAGGACACTGCTTTTCTTAAACAAAAAGGCTATCCAATATTAAAAGGTGCCGCCCAATTTTGCATGGATTTTTTAGTAAAAGATAAAAAAGGCAACTATATCACGTCTCCATCTACCTCCCCTGAAAATACTTTTTATACGGATGCAGGATATGAAGGTTCGGTATTGTATGGCGGTACTGCTGATTTGGCAATTGTCAGGGAATGTTTAATCAAGACTATCAAGGCCGCAAAAGTGTTGAAGGTCGATGCCGAATTTGTAAATTCATTACAAAAAACTTTAAATAATTTACATCCTTATCAAATTGGTGCATCAGGAAACTTGCAAGAATGGTATTACGATTGGAAAGATCCCGAGCCTACCCATAGACATCAATCGCACCTGATTGGATTGTTTCCAGGAGATCATATTAGTCTAGAAAAAACACCTGAATTAGCCAATGCTTGTAAAAAAACATTAGAAATAAAAGGCGATGAAACTACCGGTTGGAGCAAAGGGTGGCGTATTAATTTATGGGCAAGATTAAAGGATGGTAACCATGCCTATAAAATGTATCGGGAGTTATTGCGTTATCTACCGCCTGTCGGTGATACCATCATTTATAATGGGCCGGGCGGCACTTACCCAAATCTTTTAGATGCCTGTCCACCGTTCCAGATTGATGGAAACTTTGGAGGAACTGCTGCTGTTGCCGAGATGCTATTGCAATCAACAGACGATGAAATAACTTTATTGCCTGCCCTACCAACTGCTTGGCAAAATGGTCATGTAAAAGGGCTAAAAGCTAGGGGAGGGATCACTGTAGATATCAATTGGGAAAATGGTAAAGTGATAAACTATAAGCTAGTGTCAACGAATCCTAAAAGAGTGAAGGTCTCATTTAATGATAAAACAGAGATAGTAATATCACAAAGAAAGTAAAAGGGAGCCGTTACAAACACCAAAGCTAAGTTTGTAAATACTTTAACCCAGATTACGCAATAGACACGTTATGAGATTCACAAATACTCTATACTTGTATTTGAAGTAGTTGATAATTGTAGTAGAGTCCTATTGCATAATCTAGTTTGAACAAATAAAAAAGTTTATGATTAAAAAAATGTCAATTTCATTAGCTGCATTTATTGCGATAGCATCTTTAAATGCACAGTCAGTGACGAATGTGCAAAAAAATGTAGATATAAAAGGAGATAAGCAGTTGTCAGGGCAACATGCAATCGGTGGGTGGGGTGTTCAATCTGCAAACATTATTGATAGTACCCTTCCTCGTATTTTATTAATTGGCGATTCAATGCTAGGACAATATGGAAACGAGGTGGTAAAAGAACTAACGGGATTGGTTAATGTGGATAGATGGAAGACACCTCAATTTGTAAGCGATAATTTGGCTTTAAAAGTTGCTCAAATTGTATCAGCGCAACCTTATCAATTAATTCATTTCAATGAATCAGGTCTACATTCTCTTGCAAAAGATCGCATTAAACAAGGCGAATATGGTATCTACATGGAAAAGTATTTGAAGGCAATCAAACAGTCTGCACCTAAAGCAGTTCTTATTTGGGCAAATACGACGCCTGTAACTATAAAAGACAAACCAGGAATGTTAGATGATACCTTGACTAATGTGGTAATTGAACATAATACAGCCGTGGAACCTCTCATAAAAACTTATAATTTGCATGTTGATGACCTCTATTCTTTAATGATAGGACATCTTGATTTGGCTAAAGGTGATAAATGGCATTGGAATAACAATGGAGCTAAATTAATGGCACAATCAGTTGTTGAATCAATAAAAAAAGAGTTGCCTATCAAATAGAAATTGACGAAGAAAAGATGGACTGAAAATACTGTCTATATGTGCATATTGTAATGTATTTACATTAAACACAAAATGTAACTAGATAACCTTATTCTATTCAGGTAAACGAACTGAATAAAACAACCCACTGCTTCCCTTTACGAAGCTTTTTACAACTCTACTTATAATCTAATACGTATAAAACTTATAACTTACAACTTATAACCTAAAACGTATAACTTCCTTCAAATTGCACTTTTAAATATCTCATGTGCAACATCAAATAGCCCTATTACAACATCGAATAGCCCTATTGCAACATCGACATGCCCAATTGCATCTTTGATATGCCCGCAAACAACTTCATCAACCTAATACACACCATCGATAGCTTGTAATACATCATTATAGTGCCAAAATGCAACTTCGTTTCGAGTATTCGCATCGCTACAATGATCTTTTACACCGTTAAATCATTCAATTGCGTCATACACACGTTCAAATACACCCTCGATGTCTTTGTTAGTAACATTGAGGTCTTTATCAGTAACATTGATGCCTTCAAGTGAATCCTTACAGGCTTCTATGATAACATTGATGCCATCAAATGAATCTTTGCTGCTTTCAAATCAAGTGTTGATGGGTTTACAGTCGAGATAGCACATCTTAATCATAATAAGACGATTCGCATTAACAAGTATAGGATGATTGTTTGAAGTGCACGGGGTTGACAATTTGTTATTAACCACTTAGAATTTTATTGATAAGTTCATTTATTAAATATTGAACCATCTAAACCATTTAATGGCACATTTGGAATTAAACTTTTTTCGTAGTATAATATCTTTGCTATTAAATATAAATGTATGAAAATAATAAGAGTGGGTTGCTTTGTTGTCATTGGAATGCTTTTGAATAATAATTCCTTTTCTCAATCTATCCCCGACATATTTAAACATTGGGCTAATGATACTCTAACTGCAAACGATCCTCATTTGTTAGAAGAACCGAAACGTAAGTTTACAAATGATGAGGCCTTGAATAATACCCTTCAATGGGCAAATCCTTACAAAGAAACTTTGATGCCAAATAGTGAAGGATTCGACTTCTCAAGATTGGGTAAAGTACCTCTTACAGGTATTCATCCACGGATATTTACTTCCCCCGATGAGTTTGGCGATATAAAAAAACGGTTGGAAACCACTTACATGGGGAAACATTTACTTCAAATCGCCAATGACTCCCTCACAAAAATGCGTAGCGGGGAAGGTAAATCGGGTAAATTCTATACTATCTTAAAATCTAGGGAGTTAACTGTTGCAGATCAAACCCCTCCTAAGGAATTGGCGAATTTATTGTCTGTGCAAGGTTTATTGGCTCAGCTCAATAACGATAAAGCTGTTTTAACCGAAACTGCAATCGTAGCTGCAAATTATTTAAAGACGGTTTTAAAGGAAATTGAGGCTACTCCTATCAATCCTACCCATCAAATGGAAGTAAAAGAACCGCTGTATAATTCGGGGGAAATTGCCAAACTCTTCGATTTTACAGCTGCAGGTATGTCTGTTGCCGACAAGAAGTTTTTCATAGATATTTATACCAAATCTACTTATGGAAAGTATGGACTAGGCATGGAATTGCCACATCATTGGCGCAGATGGAATCATATTGCCATGTCAATTTGTTATCCATTATCCATATTAGCCATTGAAAATGAAAAGGGTTATGACAAACGAATCTTCGAAAGAGGGAAGGAAGTGGTGAGCGATTATCTCACTTATTCATACACTAAAGAGGGGATGAGTTCCGAGGGAATTGTTTATACATTTGGTCAAGTACCTAACGACTTATTGGCTATGACTGCGATTGCTCGTAGGGATAAGACCTATAATACCTTCACAAACCCACATTTTAGGGCAATTCCTGATTGGTTAATTCATTCTTTATCTCCTAATCCAGCTGCTTTGTGGAGTTCTCACGGTGATACAGGAACTACTTCAGATTTACCTTGGTTGATGATGATGATCATGAAATATTTCTTCCCTTCAGATGGAAAAATTGATTATGTATATGCCAATTCCTTAATAAAGGATATCAAACAGGTACCTGATGTATCCGCATTCGTGTTCTGCATAGATCCCAACAAAACAGCCTCCGAATACAAGGGAGTTCCACCGGTGACAATGCCGCTTACTTATTTTGTGCCTACTAGGGGAAGTCTGATTGCTCGCAATAAATGGGATAAAAATGGTCTTCAATTTCAGTTTGATGCTCGTCAAGATATGATGTATCAATCTCACGACCACTCCGACAGAGGTAACTTCTCCTTGTCGGCAAATGGTCGGGTGTGGATTTTAGATGGTTGGAGAAGTACCGAGAGTAAGTATCACTCTGTGGTGACTATTGATGGTCGTGGACAGGGATATTTTGCTACACCTGCTTGTTGGAAAGATTATTTGGATAAACCCGAAGCCACTTTTGGAACAGTGGATTGTAAATATGCTTATGATTGGAGTTGGTTGAAATCGCCTGTTGCAGATATGATGTTAGGAAAAGAGGTCTCTCCTCAATGGCGTGATGGTGTTTATGCGAAAGCCGCACAAAACCTAAAACGTTACTATCCGGGTGTAATCCCTCAACGTGACCCCTTACGGAAGGTCGCAGAATATTATAATGGTAGCATGGAAACAAATCCTTTGATGTGGGGTGAGGATACTTGGCCAATGCGCATTAAATGTAATACTGTTGAGTATGCCTTCCGTACTGCCGGATTGGTAAAAGGCAAGCATGATTATGTATTGATTGTTGATGATATTAAGAAAGATGACAAGGAACATCTGTACGAATTTGCCCTTCCAATGCAATTGGATGTAGAACTTGTTTCTATCAAACAATTAGTGGATGTAAAGCAACAATCAGGTGCTTTGACACTTGGTTTTAATGCCTTGTCCGATATGAGAACACAAGGAGAATATGATGTCGTATTAGGTGATAAGCGTATGAAACGTAATATGAGTGAAATAGAAACCACCGTAGGTGGGGTATATTCTACAGGTAGATTCACACCTCAAAAAGGTGATCCGCAATTAATGGTAAGGGTATTAGAAAGTACCGAAGCACTGATTCCTAATATGGAACCTAACCCTCGTTTAGAGACATTTGAGAATATTAAGACGGAGGATATGCACCAATTCTATTTGCGTACCATGGATTTAGCAAAGCGTTTAGTTATCCCTTCCCGTTCAGTAGCACCTAATTTCAAGGTATTATTATTCCCTTATTTGCATGGAGAAGAAACGCCTAAGACATTATGGAATGCCAATAGAACCGTTTTGACGGTTACTTGGAAAGACCAAAAAGATGTATTCACATTTACCAAAACCGCTGACGGACACACAATCACTAAGTTAGTGAGAGATGGGAGAGAGGTGTTTTAAAAAAAGGTATTTTAATAGGTTTAGTAAAGGGTTATAAGTTCACCAACTTATAACTCTTTTTTTGTGATTCCATTAAAAGGGTCAAAACACTATTGGAGTAATTTATTATTTACTCATGTTACTCAGCATTTAACCCAGATTACGCAATAGACACGTTATGAAATTCTCAAATACAAAAAAGACAAGTTTTTATACAGATTTTTTGACTGAAGACATAATAAATTACGTTGAAGTCAAACAAATCAAGTAAAAGCTTGTGTTTGAAGTGGTTGTGAATTGTAATAGAGTCCTATTG
>CANCPA010000217.1 GCA_947379895.1 Chitinophagaceae bacterium
TCATTTCTTAAAGACACTAATTCACTTTCAGATTTTGCAATCTCCAATTCATGTATATATAATAAACGTTTCTGTTCGGCCTCATACTTTGCTCGTTGTGAGCGGAACTTATTCTTTAGCCATAAATAAGCCGCATAATTGCCCATTAAAAACAATATGAAATAAATGAAGTAAGCCCAAATCGTCAAATACCAAGGAGGCAACATGGTAAATGTATAAGTAGCCACAGGCGACTCTTTACCAAGATTATTTCGCACCTTTACTTCAAGTGTGTACTTGCCGGAATGAAGATTTGTGTATTCCTTCTCGGTACGTTTTGTCCATTCGGACCAGTTTTCATCGAAACCCTTTAGTCGATAACTATATTCTAGATTTGATTGATATCCAAACAACGATGCAGAAAACTCGAAACGAATGGTTTTCCAATCGTTATCAATTTTAGGCATCTTAGCCGCATCTTGAATTTGTGCGTCATTAACATCTTTAAAATAACCTCCAAAAAGAAGGCTGTCAGTTTTGTTAATGATACGAACCTCTCTTACCTGTACACTTAAATCAGGAATGTTCTTCTTGTACTTCTCATAATTAATATGAAAGAATCCTTTCTCACCACCAATAAATATATTATTACGATTGACCGGATAAATAAATTCGAAACCACTTAATAGCTTGTCATGAAGTTCAGGCAGATAAATAACAGTGGGTTCTTTGGTTGAATAATCAATTACACCCAATGTTTTTTCATGAATAAACCAAATATTACCAACTACATCTTCTTTTAAATAACGAACACTTTGATTGCCCAATAATTTATTAAATTCTATAGATGGCTCAAAATTGTCATGTTGCTGATTATAGACATAGACTCCCTTTTCGGTTGCAAAAAGTACTTCATTCTTAACCTTGAAAACATGGTTATTTAATAATGAAGGAATACCATTTTTGTCAGAATAACTTAACACTCCATAGCTTCCATCCTGTTTTTTATGTACACGAAATACGCCATGATAGGGATGTGATACCCAAATATTTTCGAATTTGTCAATTGCTACAAAACGGGAAGACTCATGAAAGTCAGGTATATTGGCAGTTGCCTTTGCAAATTGTTGGTTTTTGAAGTCCAAAATGGAAAGTCCATTATAGTTGCCTGCAATCACTTGTGCAGTAGGAAAGGTCCCTGTTAAAGGCAGGAAATTCCAATAGCCAGGATAGGTTGTAATTGGAATTGCTGTATTGTTTTTTACTTCAAATGCCCCTTCATGATTTCCTAATAGTAACTGATTGTTGATGGTTGTCAAGTCCCAAGTCTGTCCTTTCGTATTATTGACTGCCAGAAAATTGCCTTTACTGAAACTAATATCATTACTAGGTTGCACAGCCACACTATATACTCCATTTGAAGTGCCTACATACAATCGATTGTCATACATTGTAGCGGTATAGCCGGACGCATCCTGTAAAAATGGATTGATTTGTTTGATAGCACTATTATAGGTAATCAGGTCGATGCCGTTATCTAGTCCAAGCCAAAGATTACTCTGATTGTCGAGGAAGATACTCAGCACATTATTGTTTTGAAGACCATCTGTTTTAGAAAAACTCTGAATGATATTACCTTTTATATCTACTACAATTACTCCATTATTACTCGTAGCGAGTGCCATCCATTCGTCATTAATTTTTGTGGCAGCATATACTCGCGCATCCTGAAATAGCTGATTGTTCGGAGTCTGCAGTTTGCTAATGCCGGCCTTTGATAAAATAAAAAGACCATGCTTTAGGGTTGTAATCACTGCACTGTCTCTATGAATGGGAAAAATAGCCGTAACAGGGTCATTGATAAGAGGGTCATTCAAAGGGGAAGAAATCATCGGTGACCATGCATCATTCTCGAATCTTTTGAGTCCCGATTTTATATCGTGTGCATATAAGCTACCATTACAAGAGGCAAGAATTGTCCATTCTGAAGTAGCAGGATAAACAGCAACTGATTCATTGATAAACTTAAATATTTTGTAATTAGACCGAAAAAAGATGTCATTATTAAATGAAATGATATCCCAAACATCCCCGAAGGATTTGTCTTTTGGTTGTAGGAATTGAGTGAGCGAATGATATTGTAGTCGCCCGTTATTTGAAGGAGAGAAATAACCTAGTTCATCTTGCCCACCAACATATATTCGGTTATCATGTCCTATCTCAATCGAACGAACAATTGTTTTATTGGGCAGCGGATAAAGATTCCAATTTTTTCCATCAAATGAAAGTAGCCCTTCATTATTTGCAAAATAGACAATTCCATTCTTATCCTGCTTGATATCCCAATTCTGTAAGCCTCCTGTATAGGATTGTTTTGAATAACTGATGATATCTGGAAATCCAATGGTGTTCTGAGCGTATGAGATAATAGGAAAACAAAGAAGTAGTAGTAATCTTTTCATATTTCAATATAGCAACGTGAGGTGTAAATATATCAGATTTTAAATTGATGTAGTACACTTACCCCTGTGATGTAGTACTATAGTAGTAGTGAAAGTTGCTTTATGATTAATATTTTAGGTGAGATGTATTATTGAAGTGAGTATAAATATTAAGTTGACCCATTTGAAGATAGTTTTACATTTCTGATTTTTTATCGTCGATTAAATGATTTGAATAACTATTTCCTTAATTAACTGAGGTTTACATATTTCAAAAAATTGTATTTACGTGATTGTATTATTTTGGTAAGCGATTGTATTGTTATTATCTTAATCCTGAAAATAATTAGATTTTTTAGAAATCAAATCGCCGCATCAACATTTTTATAAATAAGTTGGAAAGAAATTATTTGTATTGCTAATAAATAAAAGGCGATATTTTTTCATTCATGCTAAATGCCCTCATTATGAACATTTTAACCATTGGTTTTAAAACACTTTCAAAGAAATGCTACATTGTTTCTTTGCTTTTTTGCCTATCACTAGTAGGAAGTATCAAAACCATCAATGCACAAACGCTCGTTTGGCAGGATAGCTTTGATTCGGCAACCTTAAATACAAATAATTGGACTTATGACTTTGGTAACGGTTCAGACAGGAATCCGGGATGGGGTTGGGGAAATTCTGAATTAGAATACTACACTAGTCGTCCTGAGAATGTAAGAATCGAAAACGGCAATCTAGTCATAGAGGCAAGAAAGGAGAACTTTGGAGGCAATTCTTTCACTTCAGGAAGAATAAAGACAGAAGGACGTATTCATTTTAAATATGGAACATTAGAGGCTCGCATAAAAATGCCAAATGTGGCAAGTGGTCTTTGGCCTGCCTTATGGACACTCGGAACGGTGGGAGAAGTTTGGCCACAAGTAGGTGAAATAGATATTTTAGAAATGGGTGCACAGGCCGCTTTAGCTGCTAATAAGGCAAATAATCACATCACAGGTGCAATGCATTGGAATAATGGGGGTCCACAAGGCGATACCGTATCTAGCTATGATAATCCTACTGACTTGTCTGCCGACTATCATATTTATAAGATGGTATGGACAGATGCCCGTATCAACATGTACATAGACAACACACTCTACTTTTCTTTCAATATCAGTAATCCGATAGCAAGCAACAGAACCGCTTTTCATACCCCACATTACTTATTATTAAACCTTGCAGTTGGAGGAAACTATCCATCAATTTTTGCAAGCAGTGGTATTACTGCCCCCTTACCTGCGGATATGTTGGTTGATTATGTAAAATTATATCAGAACCCCGGCGATTCGCTTTATGTTGGTACTCAACACGCAAGCACAGGCAACTTTGGCATTTTTACCGAAACAACACCTCTCACTGATAGTATAACTATTGGCAAAGATGCCAACCTAAACTATTGGAATAACCTAACGAATATTGCAGGTGCTTTTCCTTACGAAGGCAACAATGTATTGGCTTTAGAGGCTAAGGCGAATAGTTGGTTTGGATTAGGCATAACTAACCGCTATGTTAATTTGAGTAATTATGATACAGGAGCATTGACCTTTCAGTTCAAAAGCACCTATCAAGGACAGTTTAAGTTCGGCATCACGACAGCATTTTGGCAAAGTTGGGTTAACTTTCCGGCAGGTGCAGAATCCTTTGGATTAAAAAGAGATGGCAATTGGCATCAGGTATCTATTCCAATGGCAGCATTTAATAGACCCGATTCTGGAAGGAATTTCGATTATATGTCAATTCATGATGCCTTCATGTTTGCAGGCGATGCCCCTACAGGAGTAGCAGATTTTTACTTTGATAATATTTATTTCTCTGGAGGAAAATCTCCGATTCCGTTAATGACTGTGGCAATTACATCGCCTTTAAATGGTTCTATCGTGGTAGCCCCTTCACCCGTAACTATCAATACATCGGTCAGTAACAATGTAAAGACCGTTTACTTTTATAATGGTACATCTTTATTAGACTCTTCATTAACGCCTCCCTTCTCCTACACATGGAATAACCCAAGAATAGGAGCTGACACAATTATTGCAATAGCAAAAGATAGTTTAGGTAACACCCTTTCTTCTGCCCCTGTTTATATATTTTTATCAGTAGCAGGAAATAAACCTCCTACAGCCGTAATTATTTCGCCATTAAATAATGCACAATTTCTAACTCCTGCAAGTATTGCTATCAATGCAACAGCTGCTGATAGTGATGGTTCTATTTTCAAGGTAGATTTCTTTGCAGATTCAACATTAATAGGTAGTACAACACAGAGTCCGTATTCATTTACTTGGACAGGGGCTAGTCCCGGTAACTATGCTTTGACAATCAGGGCAACTGATAATGGTGGACTGACAACGGTGTCGTCACCAATAAATGTTAGGGTAAGGAATCCAATTTTACCAACGGTTAGTATTACCTCACCTGCAAATAACAGTAATTTTAATCCGCCTGCAACCATAACAATCAATGCGAATGCGGCCGATTCGAACAGTACAATTACGCAAGTTGATTTTTATAATGATGCTACTTTAATTGGCACAAGTACGCAATATCCTTACAGTATTACTTGGGATAATGTACAATTTGGCACTTATACTATTACTGCAAAGGCTACTGCTGCCGACGGATATATGGCCGTTTCAACTCCTGTAGTTATTAATGTTTCACCTGTTGCTTGTACAGGTGTTGCCACAGGTGGCGACTATAGTTATTCAGTTTTCTCTTACAATGGTACAGTTTATTATAAGTTTCATCCTTTGTCTCCGATTGAAGGATGTACTTCAGCTATTATGTACCTTAAGATTGGTGCAGGTGGTGGCGCTTATCCCGGTTATGGAATGACTGCTTCGGGTACTGATTTTGTATTTAATACAAAGATTGCGGATGGTACACCTACTAGTTTTTATTTTACTTATAATGTGCCTTCGGGAGGAGAACGTAATTCATCCGCAAATCCTCATTCTTATCTTACAGCGTCTGTTTGTGTGGCAGGTGCACCCACCGTTTCGATTGTATCTCCTACGGATGCCACTATCTTAACTGCCCCTGCAAGTATCGATATTTATGCAACAGCTGCTAGTACAGGAGACTCAATAAAAAAGGTTGAATTTTATAATAACACCACGTTGATTGGTACTGTTTCGGTTAGTCCCTACAATTTCACTTGGGCAGGAGTGGCTGTTGGCAATTATTCAATTACTGCAAAAGCTACAAATGGTAGTGGTGTCTCTTCTACTTCAATTCCGGTAACTGTACAAGTTGTTGCTGCAAATACAGACGGATTTTGTGGTACGGCAGTGAGTAAGGATTATGAATATAAGGCAGAAACCTTGAATGGTATTGTAACGATTACAATGCACCCCTTAACGCCAATTGCAGGCTTGCAATATGCACTTGTCTATTTAAGACAAGGTTTGTCGGGTGGTTATCCAGGTACTGCTATGTCGGCTGTAGGGTCCGATTTTATTTACACAACGCCTATTGCGAATGGTACGCCAATCAGTTTCTATTTTACCTATCAAGTTCCTTCGGGAGGTGAACACAATTCGAGTGCAAATCCACATAGTTATACAGTAGGTACTAATTGTACGGGTATCACAGCTGCCCCTCCAATCATCAATATCACTTCGCCTTATAACAAGCAAAGTTTTACAGAACCTGCTTCCGTCCCTATCTCAATAAGTGCGGTTGATACCAATATGGGAGGTAAAATAAATGAAGTGAATTTATATAACGGAGCTACGCTGTTAGGTACACTTACGGATAGTCCTTATACTTTTAATTGGGCAAATGTACCTGCGGGCAACTATACTCTTTCAGCAAAGGCGGTTAGTAATAGTGGACTTTCCTCTATCTCTTCTATCGTAAATGTGGTGGTAAATATTGATAATAGTGCAGGCTTTTGCGGTACCTTAAATAGTGGTGACTTTAGTTATAGAATACAGAGTAATAATGGAAAAGTGACTATTATCTTTCATCCGCTAACTCCAATCACAGGTTGTGCTTATGTATATATCTATGTTAGACAAGGGCTTTCGGGAGGGTATCCGGGCTATGCGATGACAGCTGTAGGCGAAGACTTTACATTCTCACAAACAATTACTGACAATACGCTGGTTAGTGTTTATTTTACTTATCAAGTTCCTTCAGGTGGTGAACGCAACTCTAGTGCCATACCATTTAGTTATATCGCTGGTTCGGTTTGTGATGCATTGCCTGTGATTGTGTCTAATTATACAGCAAGTTTGAAACTAGATGGTACTGTTTCAATTGCTTGGACAACGGCTACAGAGGTGAATAACAATCGATTTATAGTAGAAAAAAGTATTGACAGAAGTACATATAGTACTATTGCAACTGTATTAGCAAACAATACGAACACTTATTCGGTCATTGATGCAAAACCATTTGAAGGAACTAATTATTATCGTTTGATACAGATAGACAATGAAGGAACTAAACAAGTTTTTGGAGTGAAGGCAGTGGTTGTTTCTTCCATAAATAAAGGCATCACAGTTTATCCAAACCCATTGAATGGTACTAAGTTTATTGTCAATTTAGGTAAAACAGGTGCAGGAAAAAATGAAGTTCAATTGCTAAATGGTGTAGGAAAGGTTTTCTATAGTGGTACTTATATGGCAGTAGGAAAGGAATTAGAAATTACCCTTCCTTCAAAACCCGCTACAGGTATCTATCTGTTAAGAGTAAAAGGATATGAACCGATGAAGTTGATGGTGAAATAAGTTTTAGGTAATACGTTGTAAGTTATACGTTGTAAATTCATTGAGGCAGTTTTGGGTGCTATAAAATATGCATCCTGAACTGCTTATTTGAATGTACTATTCTGCATTTAATTCTATTTCACAAAAGCCTTCTCAGCTATCGCAATTGTTACACTTGTAGCAAAGACAAAGAAATGATAAACATAATAAAATCATTTTGGCAGAAGTATTAATATTTAAAAACACAATATTCCACAATTAACCCACTAACATTAGAATAGAGTCCTTGTGTCATTTCTATTTAACTCTTGTAATTATCTGTTATTTACTACCTCTTTACATTATCCGATGATTACAATCTCGTAATCTGCCGAATTTACTGCACTCAGATTCATTATTAACTCACCTTACGCAATAATTAATAAAGGTTATTAAGTCTAATTTATATTCTTCAACACAAAGACACAAATACTCAAAGTAGCACAAAGAAAAAATGAAGTATTGATACTTATGAAGTGATTTTAAAGAACTTAGAGCCTTTGCAACTTA
>CANCPA010000218.1 GCA_947379895.1 Chitinophagaceae bacterium
CGACATATCATTTTAAAATGCTCAAAAGAAACACTTTTTATAGTTTCAAACGCAAATTATGTCGTACCTACGGCACTTCAAGCCTTCATTTTAATATTTTACTACCAATATTTAGTACCTAACGGTACTTTCAACCCTTGATTCGCATAATTAACTCACCTTACGCAATAATTAATAAAGGTTATTAAGTCTAATTTATATTCTTCAACACAAAGACACAAATACTCAAAGTAGCACAAAAAAATGAAGTATTGATACTAATGAAGTGATTTTAAAGAACTTAGAGCCTTTGCGACTTAGTTTCTTTGTGGCAATAGAAATAAAAAAGACAAAAAGCATTTGATTCAAACTATTGCGTAAGGTGAGTAATTAATAAAGATTTATCACATAGGCACATAGTATGTTATTCTAGTCTAGAAAAGAAAACATAGAAAAAAAATTTCACTTTTTTACACTCGAGTCTATGTGAACTTAAAGTGAAACGCTTTTTGACTTAGAAATTGTTTTCTTTGTGTCTTATGTGCCTCCTATGTGGTAATCATTTTTTTGTAATTTTTGAACTTGCGTAAGGTGAGTAAATAAAAGGAAATGTATCAGCTGTTGAATCGAAAAATAGTGTACTTTTCTACAGTCCATAATGTGATTTTTTGGATAATACTCGAAGACTAAAGCAGTCCCACAACACAGGTATTTATAGCGCACTTGAAGGCTGAACATTCTTGCCTAGCAACGAACTAATTATTTTTTCCGTTTAAACTAATTGCCAAAGCTTAATCTGATATTGATTTATAAATTTTAACCATATCGTTTTTAAATGCCACAACTTTTATTGATTTAGCACTTTATTGTTTCTTGAAATAATATGCTGTTTAATATAATCAGTAAAATCGTATTTATTTAGGGAATCATTATCTAAAAAGGCCGCCCCTTGAATAATATCTAAGCAATTAGGAGAACCGCAATTACAAATTAAAGATTGTGACATTTTCCATTCAGACGAAGGATAAAAAAAACTTAGTTCTTCTCCAGCACTTATTGGTTTCACACAAATAAGTTTCATTTTACTTGTATTGAAAAATACATTTGGTTCACAACTATGCCGGATATATTGCAAAAAGCGTGGAACTAGCGTAATATGTTTATGACTGCCCGTTTGAATTGTTTGTGAGTTAGGTTCTGTAAAAATTTCACCTGCAGTAAAAAATGTAAGGATGTCGTTTATTTCGTACGATTTATTAGCATAAAGAGTGTATTGATTAGTCGTTTCATTAAGTATTACATCCGCAAATTCGTGTACACTAACTACTTTATTTTTTCTTTCTACTGTAAGCATGCATTCGTTATTTGCAGCAAAGTTGAAGACTTTTTCTTATCACTTGTAAATTATTTTATAATTATGACAATTTTACCAAAATGGAATTAGTTTCGTAAGTAACACAAAAAGCAGAACATTAAGAAGAAAGAATTGGTATTGAATGAATAAAAAATAAAATTGTTTTAAAACAGCTTTATCCGTCTTTAAATTATTTATAATTTTAAATCAACACCATATCCCAATCAAAATCTACTGCTTATTGTATTTCTTACTACTTATAACTTATTACCTAAAACTCTCTTAGCTTACCCCCTCAACAATTGCTATTTTATTTATTTTTTGAATTAAGCCCTGTAAAACCTTTCCAGGACCAACTTCTGTAAAAGTAGTAGCGTCATCGGTAATCATCGCTTCTACACTTTGTGTCCAACGAACAGCACCTGTAAGTTGTTCAACCAAATTATTTTTAATCTCAATTGGATTAGTTACTGCTTTTGCTACAACGTTTTGATAAACAGGACAAAGGGGTGTATTAAATGTAGTGGCTTCAATAGCATCAGCCAATTCTTTTTTAGCCGAATTCATCAACGGACTATGAAATGCACCACCAACAGGCAAAACTAATGCACGCTTAGCACCCGCAGCCTTAAGTCTTTCGCAAGCAATTGTTATTCCTTCTACCGAACCACTAATTACTAACTGACCCGGACAATTGAAATTTGCAGGAACTACAACCTCTCCTGTCTCAGCTTGGATTGCAGCACATATTTCAACAACTTTATCGTCTGCTAAAGCAAGAACAGCAGCCATTGAACCAGGTGTATTTTCACAAGCCTTTTGCATTGCATTTGCTCTAATGCTGACTAATTTTAATCCATCTTCAAAACTTATTGTGCCATTAGCTACTAATGCAGAAAATTCTCCTAAAGAATGACCAGCAACCATTGCCGGTATCGGATTTTCTAAAGATTTATAAGCAATAACCGAGTGAATGAAAATTGCAGGTTGTGTTACATTTGTTTGTTTCAGTTGTTCATCAGTACCCCCAAACATTATGTCGCTGATTCTGAACCCTAAAATATCGTTTGCTTTTTCAAATAGTTCTTTTGCACTACTATTATTGTCATATAGGCTTTTACCCATCCCAATAAATTGTGAACCCTGACCCGGAAAAACGAAAGCATGTTTACTCATATTCATTTAATTTAAGGCGGCAAAGCTAAGGAGTTGTTCGTATTAAGTTATACCTTTCCTATTTGGCCTTATGCAATTATTTTAAAAGCAGCAAATGAAAGCTAACTCTATTGAGATGTACACACACCTGATACATGTACCCTTTGTTACTTACTACAATCCTTTCATTCTGCAAATAAATCACCACTTTCACACTTTCATGAGGCGATGTTTAAAGTAATATTTCGCTAAAGCTATTTTCAGATGTTTGTACTTTTTCATTATTTCCATTTGAGTTAAATCTATCGTACTTCCTATAGTTAAAGGAATTTCTTAATTTGTAAATTTGTAATAAAAATAAAAAGTGCAGTCATCTTTATCATATTTAAGAGACTACACTTTTTATTGTTTCAACTTATTACTTACGTACAACTTATAACGTACGACGTAAAACCTATTACCTACAACCTACTTTTTCCCAAATTCATACAGTCTCTTCACTTCATCGGGTTGAAGTAACCTGTCAAAAAGCTGAAGGTTATCAATGATAGCAGGATGACCAACAAAGAAATCAAACGCATCGGTCGAAATGTCTTTTGTTCCTGAACCCTTTGCCATCTGTTCTCCATTCAGATATAAAGCCATCTCATTTTCATTGGCTGTCAACAATACAAATTGCCATTCACCTGCCACCACTTTTCCTCCACTCAATCTATTAGGAGATGCTCGAAGTGTGCCATTATTGATTTCGCATGATAATGTCTTATAGCTTTTGCCAAAGGCAGTATATCCTTCCTTGCTAAAGATTTTTCCAGTCTTTTCATTCGACTTAAACCAAACAGCAACAGTCAATGCATTCTCCCGCATCTTTAAATCATACAACTTAAATCCTGCTTTTATCACAGGATGAGAAACATTTACATCTACCAAACCTGTTGCAGGCGTTTCCACTGTCTGTACGGCAAGTCCTTTATGTGCATTCATTCCCGCTGCAACAGCCGAACCCGGTGCTACCCATATCTTATAATGACTGTCTGTTTCGTACTTTCCTATCGAACCATCCCAATTACGGAAGTCAATCTTACCCAAAGAACCTGCCTGCGGATATTGCACGAAGTTGCATTCCATTTTTGCAGGAACGGTAACTGCCTTTCCATTAGTAAATACGGTTGCGAGAATAATACTCGTGTTATTCACCGTAAATGGTGCTGAATAAATGGGCGAACTTGCTGTAGGAACCGTTCCATCAATCGTATAATGAATCTCTGCTTTTTTGTCTCCCTTGAAGTCGAGAGAGAACTTGGTAGCAGAATAGATTTCAAACACACTTAGACTTGTTGCTTTTCCTTCAGGCAATATTGAAACTAACGAAGGACGGGAAAGATTAAATCCTGTCAATGAAACTTTTTGTCCATCAGGATAAGTGACTTTACAACTCGGTTCGCTTGGTCCGTAACGGAGGGATATTGGATACCATCCTTGTTGTAAATTGACATTGCCAGTCAGATTTCGTCCATAAACACCTCTTTGCATCACCACTTCATCACCAATTCTTAATTGATTCTGACAACTCGCCTGTAAACCCCCGAGTGGTCCCGCCTCTCCATTTCTGATAGGCAACCCAAAATTGTAAGTGCCTGTAATTGGAGCATAGAAATATGCATTATACACCCGAACTGTATTTCGACTACTTGTAGCCTCCAATATATTGGTACGCTCACTATGAATAGGTTTGTCATTCTCAATATCCAAGAAGTCATTATCACGGCGCTTGCCTGAACGGTCATAAATAGTTAAATCAAGTCCTGATTCCAATAAAGGAACTGTTGTTAAAGCTGATAATGTTTTAACGGATGGAACAGATGCTATCGTTTCATTCGCCTCTTTGCTATATTTTAAATCAACCGCCGAAATAGATTGATTTGCTCCACCATTAATGCTATAACTAACTTCAAAAGGCAATAAATCCAAACTATTAATATTCCAAAATAATGGGTCACAGATAACAAGATTAAAATAATGCCAACCCTTATCCAAAGAGGCCTCTCCCTTACGATGTGCTAGGTTTTGATGAAATAAACCTGTTGCCTCAATAACAGTTTGTTTGGCGATATCAAATAAAACAGGCCCTGTCGAATTAATATCGAAGTTATAAACTCCCCTTTCTTTTGCATAGAAATAACCACTGAACCGATAGAAACCCTTGCTTTGTTGTTCTAAAGGTTGTTTCGGAGTTACTTGAGGCAATTGAAAGGTGGAAGTTGCCGTTACAAGCATGGGTTTCTCCTTACTTAAATCAGGCATCATGATTCTTTTTGCATCGAAGAATCCTTTATCATTATAGATTTTGGTATTTAGTTCATAAACCCTTTCCAATAAACCTGCACTCGCATTTGGAACTGTCTCAAGTCCCTTTTCTGCAGGTTTAACAATGAATTTAGCAGTGAATGTTTCACTTTCTTTTTCACTATTTTTCCAACTCTCATCTATCGTTTTTGCTTTTAGAGTAGCACTACTCTTTATTAAAATATCTTTTTCATATAAAAGAGATGCTACGGTAGGCTCACTTCCATCTAAAGTATAATGTATGGTTGCAGGTGCATCCACACGTTGTAATTGAACATTCAAACTTTCATCCACCAAATAAACAGGCACTTTGTCGGCATCTCTTGTATAACGCAAATCGTTCTGATTGAACAAATTACTCCTTACAATCAAGTTTGGTCTTGCGGGTTTTGCCTCACTATTGATAGCCTCCTTTCCATTTCTTTTCAAATTAAAAACAGACCTTCCTCCGTCAGTAGTACTGAAAATATAGACATCTTTCTGATTCTTAAATTCTACCGTCAATTGCGTTCTATCCCTATTCCAAGTCGTCTTTGGCACTTCCTCACCATATTTATATGGATAAACAAGTACCTTAAATTCAGGCGAAACGGCTCTTGCAGGAATTGTCACTAAGGCATATCCCTCAAACTTTTCCAACTTTGGTACCGGGAAACCATAATCTGTCTTACGCCACAACACACGAATCAAACAAAGTGGGTCTCCTTTCTTTAGTAGTGGTTTTCCTGTTTTTGCATCTTTTGCTAGTTCTCCTTTTGCCAAAACAATATCATCCATTCTATTATCAGAAGGTTCTGTATTCTGAAACTGAACTTCAGGGGTAGCCACCTCTGCTAAAACAGCATCTACAGGAACACTTATATTCCAATCGAACTGATGCAATTGATTATCTTTTTTCGCATCATCAATCACCAACAAATAAGGATTATCACCCTTTGCCACTTGCACCGTTCTATAAGCCTGTTCCATCAAATTCCAAGGACGATATCCTTCCACCAACCTAGTTTCGCCACTCCAAGGACCATAATCGGTATGAGCGTAACCATCTGTATAGCGGATTGTTCCAGGATGAAATGCGAGTTGAATGTTTCTATCTAAGTCGAAGTTGCCCTCTGCAAACGGTGCATAGTAAGGAATCTTTGCCGAAGGAAATGCCAACGGATGCACTTGCATACTCTTATAATAGGAGTAACCATTCTTACCATCTCCAACCGCTACTACTCCATTAGGCGTTTCATGAATACCCAACCAAGTTCCAGGTGCAGGAGGCCAATGACATCCCTTGCCATCAATCGTGAGCATGTTTTGTAGGAACGTAGCCTTTGTAGCCAACATATTATTGTCCTGAATCCAATTCACCCCATCTTTCCAAAGAGTCAACCGATTATTTTCCGAACCCTCATGTCCTCCATAAAAAAAGTCTTGCTTACAAACAAACCCAACATGCAAATCTTCTTTTTTCCAACTATTCCTTACATCCACATATCCACGCATGCTATCCTGCCAAGTAGTGGGGAGATGCAAGCGATTGATATTTTCCTGATTTGTCCAATCGATATTTTTTCCGTTTACCACCATACCGTCATCTGCATAAAGCAATAATAATTCGTTGCAGATACCAACAGGATTGGGCCATTTGGCATTCGGGTCAGTCAAGAAGGGATGAGTACTCAAGGTTGATTGATATAGAATATCCATATTTTCATCCGTAGGATGGTAGTAGTGCATCATCCAAATGACGTGAAAGGCAGAGGCACGCATCTCATCACGGATATGCCACACCCCGTCTTCCCAACGTAGGGCTGCCCTAAAGAAATTCATCTTTGCTTGTAGATGGTCGTGCATGAGTAGGTTTCTTTGACGTAAACCAACAGCAGTAAAGGCTGCCACATTCAACCACCCCTTGATAGATTCGTAACACATGCCATCTTTATCGAGATACCAACTCAACATGGCATTCGCCTTATGACAGGACAAGTCAAATAGTTTTTGGTCAAAACCTTTTTGACCTTCAATCAACAACATCAGACGGATATATTCCATACCAAACCCTTCGTGATTGTTAATCATCTCATGGTCGGGAACAATCATAAAGTTGGAAATACGATGCTTAATGATACGGGCAATCATACTATTAGCTAATTGTTGCTGTTCGGGCGTCATGAAATCGTGGAGATAATCATAATCTAACAAATCCCACAATTCAGAGGGTGGGTCGGGATTGCCCGAGGCGACAACTGAACGTTCAGCAGCCCAAATATTATCTCTGTCTGATTGTTTATCAAGCTCCGTTATTTTTCCGTCTAGCCCCTTAATCTTCTCTACTAAACGGGCAGCTAATTCTTTTCCTAATGCATTATCTTTTGTAACTAATGCATAAAAAGCACTTTTACTATTTGTAACTCGTTGCCACATTGAACGAAATGGTAGCGGTGCCTTTTCGCCTAACGCCACTTTTGCACGGATAGATTCCACATCGGTGGGCGTAATCAGCACACGCGGATAAACGCCTACGGGTGGAACTTTTGATAAACGACTTTGGTCGAAAGTGGGGTCATTATATGTCAGTTTTACTTCGGGCGACTTAGGCCAAAAGTTATTATTGATAGCATCATCGTAAGGAAGAATACCCCGAGGTTTCCAAGTAGGTTCCTGATAATAACTATGGGTTTGAGCCAATGTAGATGAAACAAGCATTTGCCCAAATAGAAGGACAATAAGTGAAACCGAAAATACCCGACGAAAGAAAGATGAAGACATCGTTAGTGAATTAAATTGTTTATAAAAAACTGTCTTGTTACTGAAAATACAAGACAGCGCAAAATAGACTTTTATATGAGGTGAGGTTTAATCGAAAAATCCCAAATACTATTCCTGATGTTGCAAAG
>CANCPA010000219.1 GCA_947379895.1 Chitinophagaceae bacterium
CAAAAAAAATAAGCCAACCCGAAGGTTGACTTATTAGTTGCTGTTGTTGTTTATTAACAGATTTTTCTCTACTCACTACTCCACTACAACTTTGAAAGAATGTTTAGTTGTAGCTGTTTCGATGCTAACAACTTGAATACCCTTAACTGAAGCAGCTAAATTATAAGGAAGTACATATTTTCCTGCAGATAGTGACAAAGTACCAGATTGTAAAGTACGACCATTTAAATCTGTGACTTTAATAATTGCCTTTCCTGCAGTATTTTCATTTGTTCTAATGTTTATTCTGCCATCTTTAACTACAGTAGGATAAACTGATAAAGAAGATTTACTCTCGGCAACTTGAACCGAAATAACCTTACTGATTGCATAACTTCCATTATTATCTACTGTCTGCAAGCGATAGTAGTTGATACCATTTGCAGGAGAAATATCAGTAAATTGATAGTTATTTGCACCGGCACCTACTGCCTTAATGGTTCCTACAGTTGCAAAATTGCTACCATCGGTACTATGTTGAAGATTAAAGACATTGGTATTCTCTTCACTTGCAGTCGCCCAATTAGTAACCACTAGCTTATTATTAACAGCTGCAGTAAATGAAGCAATCTTAACAGGCAATGAGACGGTAACAGTAAATGAATTAGTAGCGAAATTTACATCAATATCATAGAATCCACTTGCAGTTGGAGCCAAGATATCTTGACTTAAAGCCCCATACACAAGCGCTCCTCCATAAATCATAGCAGGATCTTTTGCAATACCAATACCCCAATTATTATCCCATTTTCCATTGTTTTGAGCAATAAACTTGTAAGCACTATCACCTGCAAGCCATGTTGTAATCTTAAATTCTGCATCACCAATTTTAGTGAATTGTTGTGCTGCACTATCAATACTTGGAATTGGATTATTCCAACCACCCGCAGTAGCGTTTCCAACAATATATAATGAATCAGGACTCACTAATGTTATAGTAAACAGTTTTGTTTTTGTATTTACAGTAATAGTATAAGTACCTGTTAAAGTAGGTGCTAATATGTTTTGTCCATCTGCAACAATTGCACCTCCATTAATCTTGGTAGGATCGTCTTGTACAGAGATACCATAACTACCGGTCCATAACCCATTTGTAGGAATAAATTTATATTCTCCACCACCAATTAAGTGTGTGGTAATCTTAAATTCAGTACCACTAATAGCTGTAAACATGTGTGCCATACTATCAGGAATTGGGTTTGTCCAACCGCTTGCAGTTGCAGTACCTATAATATACATTGTAGGCAGAATAGGCGCTACAAAAGTAAATCCGGCAAGGTTTGCAGTTCCTGTAGGAGCAATAACCATTACATCACCACTTGCACCACTTCCGACAACAGCTGTAATAGTTGTATCGTTTACTACAACAAAGGATGTAGCAGCACTACCTCCAAAGCCAACAGCAGTGGCACCTGTAAAACTATTGCCATGAATAGTAACAGTTGCATCAGTCGTAGCTGTTGTAGGAGCAAAAGATGATATTGCAACTGTTGCAGGAGCAACTAATGTTACTGTAAATGTGTTTGTTTGAAGATTAACATTTATTGTATAAGTACCGCTCGCAGCAGGAGACAAAATATTTTGACTATTTGCAGAGATCAGAGTACCTCCATTTATTGATTTCGGATCATCCGCAATTGCGATACCATAGCTTGTTGTCCATGAACCGTTCATAGGAAGAAATTTGTATTCCAAACCTCCAATAAGTGGTAAAGTAATAGTAAATTCAGTTGCACTAATTGGAGTAAACTTTTGTATCAGACTATCTGCCGCAGGAATTGGATTTGCCCAACCACCTGGAGTTGCAGAACCCACGATGTACAAAGTATTATTAGGGGTAACAGGAGCAACGAATGTGAATCCTGCAAGAAAAGCGTTACCGTTTGGAGTAACAACTTGAACATTGCCACTTGTTCCTGTTCCTAGAATTGCAGTTACTGTACTATCATTTACAACAACAAATGAAGCGGCAGCAGTACCTCCAAAACTTACAGAAGTAGCTCCGGTAAAGCCAATTCCATGAATTGTAACAGTTGAATCTTTAGCAGCAGAAGTTGGTGCGAAGGCAGAAATTGTAACTTTTGCAACACTAACTAAAGTAACTGTAAATGTATTTGTTTGAAGATTTACATTAATTGTATAAGTACCTGTTAAAGCAGGAGACAAAATATTTTGACTGTTCGCTGTGATTAATGTACCTCCATTCACTGAATTCGGATCGTCTGCTATAGCAATACCATAACTTGTTGTCCATAAACCATTCGTTGGAAGGAATTTGTACTCCAAACCTCCAATTAGTGGTAGTGTAATAGTAAATTGAGTTGCACTAATTGGAGTGAACTTTTGTATCAGGCTATCAGCAGCAGGAATTGGATTTGCCCAACCTCCTGGAGTTGCAGAACCCACGATGTACAAAGTATTATTAGGGGTAACAGGTGTAACGAAAGTGAACCCTGCAAGGGAAGCAGTACCATTTGGAGCAACAACTTGAACATTGCCACTTGTACCTGTTCCTACAACTGCAGTTACAGTGCTATCATTTACAACAACATATGAAACGGCAGCAGTACCTCCAAAACTAACGGCAGTAGCGCCGGTTAAGCCAATTCCATGAATTATAACAGTTGAATCTTTAGCAGCAGAAGTTGGCACAAATGATGCAATATTAACTTTAGGTACTTCATTTGCGGTTACTGTAAAAGTGTTTGTTTGTAAATTTACATATATTGTATAAGTACCACTAGCAGCAGGAGACAATATATTTTGGCTATTTGCAGAGATTAAAGAACCTCCATTAATTGCCTTAGGATCGTCTGCTGTAGTAATTCCGTAACTGACGGCCCATGATCCATCTTGAGGTATAAACTTATATTCTTTACCTCCAATTAATGGCAAAGTAATAGTATATTCTGTTGCACTTATGGATGTAAATTGTTGTACAGCACTATCTGCTGTTGGTATTGGATTAGACCAACCACCCGGTGTTGCACTACCAACTATAAACAACGTATTTGTATTAAAGGTAAATCCTCCCAAAATCCCAACACCGTTTGGTGCAGTAATTTGTATTGTTCCACTTGCTGCCTTACCAACAACAGCAGTGATTATAGAATCGTTAATTACAGAAAAAGAAGTTGCTGCTATTCCACCAAAAGAAACAGCAGTAGCGCCTATAAATCCGACTCCTTTAATTGTTACTGTACCTCCTGCAGCTGCAGAAGTTGGAGAGAAAGACGAAATATTTACTTTAGGTGTTGCAGCTAATGCAACTGTAAATATCTTTAAGGCAAAGTTTACCTCTATATTGTAAATACCCGTAACAGCAGGTGATAAAATGTTTTGACTGTTGTAAGAAAATGGACCACCATTTACTTCAGTTGGATCAAGTGCTTTGCCAATGCCCCAATTATTTGTCCAAGAGCCATTTTGAGAAATAAACTTATACTCTGCACCTCCAATTAACAATACAGATATTTTATAATCTGTAGGACTAATTGTTGTAAAAGTTTGTGCAGCTACATTAGCTTTTGGAATTGGATTAGACCAACCTCCCGGTGTTGCACTACCAACAATGTATAACGAATCGTTTGTAGGTTGTTGTGCATTTAAATTACTAACAAAGAAAGTGAGAAAGAGTGCTACAAATAACAAGTAGCGAGAGAATAAATATTTCATAATTGCAAAAGTTTTTTTGCCTTCTTTACACGGTTTAAGCACTCCGTAGCTATTTAAATTAAGTGTTAGCCACACTAATAAGATTCTTTAATGATATAGTATCTTCATTTTTAGATTATATAAAACGTTTACCACTAAATGAATTAGCATCTTTTAATAGTTATGCAAAATACTTTTTAGCATTATTTCGCAATAATAGTTTTAATACCCAATAAAATATTCAGAAATCAAGCAATTTAGGGGAAATGTTCCTTCGAGAGAAGTCCTAATGAGATCAAAAGCGTAGTAAAAGTCTTTTCCATAAATCCAATCGTTTTTGAGGTTGTAAAATAAAATCTAATTTGATACGCAACGTTTTTATTTACGTTCTACAAAGAAATAAAAAAAACAAATACAATGTGTAATTATTACACGATAACGTTGTAATATTAGTATATTTTCATTAATTTTTGTGTTTATTACTTTCTTTTTGGTCAGCAATTAAAAGTTCTTTTATCTTTAGGGCAATATTTTGGAGATTATTTCAAATAAAACAACTTTTATCTAATCAGATAAATTTAAAAACAGTTCATTTTCGCAATTTCAAGGGTTGATAATTGTTGCACAGTATCGCTAAAGATAAAATCTTAAAAGTTGATAAAAAATAGGGTGCAATTAATTTCATAATATGGAAATAATAAATTCAAATACATAAACAAATAAAAATGGAATTATTAAAAGCGCGTTTTAAGGCTAAGGCAGATGCCGAAAATGCAGAGATTAAAGATTTGCTTAAACTTCATGGTGACAAAAAAATTGGTGAAGTAACGTTAGGGCAGGCTTATCAGGGTATGCGTGGAATCACAGGATTAGTAACTGAAACGAGTTTATTGGATGCCCAAGAAGGAATCAGGTTTAGAGGCTATACAATTCCTGAATTACAAGAAAAATTACCAAAAGCTGTTGAAGGTGGGGAACCTTTGCCTGAAGGACTTTTTTATTTAATGTTAATTGGAGAACTACCTACTACAGAAGATACTGATATGGTAACCGACTTATTACAGAGAAGAAGTCATGTACCAAATCATGTATTTGCTGCTATAGATGCATTACCAATGAGAACACATCCGATGACAATGTTTGTTATTGGTGTGATGGCTTTACAAACAGAGGGTGAATTTACAAAGGAATACGCGAAGGGATTAAATAAAAAGGATTATTGGAGCATTACATATGATGACACAATGGATCTGATAGCTCGTTTACCTCGTATCGCTGCCTATATATATAGAAGAAAATATAAGAATGGAGAACACATTAACCCGAAAGGTTTAATGGATTGGTCAGGTAACTTTGCTCACATGCTTGGTTATGATAATGATGGATTTAAGGAATTGATGCGTTTATATATGACAATTCATGCTGACCATGAAGGAGGAAATGTATCTGCTCATACCACACACCTTGTAGGTAGTGCACTTGCCGATCCTTATTTGAGTTATGCAGCCGGCATGAATGGTTTGGCAGGTCCGCTTCACGGTTTGGCAAATCAAGAAGTAATTAAGTGGATATTTGAAATGCAACAAGAATTAGGAACAGATTTACCTGCAAGGGAACAGATTGCTAATTATGTTCAAGAAACTATCAATGCAGGAAAAGTAGTTCCAGGATACGGTCATGCTGTGTTACGTAAAACAGATCCACGCTTTACCTGCCAAATGGAGTTTGGTAAAAAGTATATGCCTGAAGATAAACTTTGTCGTACGGTTTGGAATATTTACGAAGTAACTCCTCCAATTTTACAATCTCTTGGGAAGATTAAAAATCCTTGGCCAAATGTTGATGCACACAGCGGTGCTTTATTACATCATTATGGAATGGTGGAATATGAATTCTATACTGTATTATTTGCAGTTAGTAGAGCATTAGGTGTTTTAGCTAGTTTGTGTTGGGATAGAGCGTTAGGTATGCCTTTGGAAAGACCAAAGAGCGTGACTACAGAAGCTGTTAAAAATTGGTTGAATGGTAAAGGCGAAATTTGGGACTAAATAATTATTCAACTAGTCGCTAATTGATATCAAACAAAAAAGGCTGTCCCACAAGACAGCCTTTTTTTGTTTTAAAAAGACTTTTCAAGTAAATATTACTTTCAAAAATCTTATATACCCATTAAAAGTAAAATAATCTGCAACTTGTACCCTTAATATGTTACGCCTTGAATTTAGTTCTCAATTTTAACAACGGCTTTTCTACCATATAAAATGAAATATTAGCTACTATGATGATTGAAATTATATTCAGAGGAAATGTTTTAAGATTTCCAACTTTATTAGAGAAGAAAATTTGTTGCCACAAATAAATACTGTAAGATAATTTACCTACATAATTTAAGAAGGGAGTATTTAGGAACCTAAACCACAAATTACCCGTAAAATTTACTGAGATTAAAATAATAAATCCAATACAGATATCAGCCAAAAGACCATAAGACCCTAAAAAAGCAATATTAAAATGTTCTAAATCATGAAGCCCTATTAAAGAAAGTATTTTCTTTCCTGCAAGCACAACTAATAGTAATACAAATGGGAATACTAATAGTAAGTGATTTCTATTATAAATACTCTTCAAGAAATTAATCAAACTATCATTATAAATAGCAAAAATACAACCCCACATTAAGGCATCAGCCCTAGTAAATAAATGAAAGTGAGAAAGGTCTGATGTAAACCTTACAATTGTTACAGCTATGATAATTAGAAAAGCAAATGGAATCTTTTGATTTTTCAAATACTTAAATAAGAAAGGCCATAATAAATAAAAGTGTTCCTCAACAGACAACGACCATAAATGTCCGGTTTCCCAATCAGATCCCCCTGAAATAGGGAAATCTTTTGAATATGAAATAGACCTAATCCAAGAGTCAGTAGTAAAATCAAACCAACCAATTAATTGAAATATAAAATAAATTATTAGAAGAAGATAGTACACAGGAAAAATTCTAATTGTCCTCCTAATATAAAAGAGCTTTAAGGAAACAAACCCTTTTGCCTTTTCCTCATGAATCAAAAGAAGGGTAATCAAATAGCCTGATATGACAAAAAATATATTTACACCAATTTGTCCTCCGGGGATATCGAGTTCATTTATGTTTGGAAATAGCCTTAATGCCAAATCAGGAGATATTTTTGAAATAATACTTTGTAGAAATACAGCAACAGACAAATAACCATGTGCATAAAGAACCAAAAAAATACTTATTGCCCTCAATCCGTTTAAACTCGGAAGTTGCTGTTTCATTCACTAATTATTTGGGGCTAAGATAATGTTTTTTGCTACTTCTCAAATTTTAGTCAAATTTAAACTTAAAATCTTGGTTAAAATAGGCAATAATTAAAGTCATTTTGAAGAGTTTCTCTAGAAGACTTACTCTTTGAAAATGTAAAATAGAACCATCCAAAAGGCTAAATACCTATGATTTTAGTAAATAGCAATTTGATTTACATGTTATATCTCCAAAAAGGTTTTTTATAACAATGGGCAAATTGGGATTTACTCCTTTTCATTAGTAACTCATCTTACGCAATAATTAATAAAGGGCATTAAGTCTAATTTATATTCTTCAACACAAAGACACAAATACTCAAAGTAGCACAAAGAAAAAAATGAAGTATTGATACTTATGATGTGATTTTAAAGAACTTAGAGCCTTTGCGACTTTAGTTTCTTTGTGGCAATAAAAAAAAAAGACAAAAAAGGTTATTAAGTCTAATTTATATTCTTCAACACAAAGACACAAATACTCAAAGTAGCACAAAGAAAAAAATGAAGTATTGATACTTATGATGTGATTTTAAAGAACTTAGAGCCTTTGCGACTTTAGTTTCTTT
>CANCPA010000220.1 GCA_947379895.1 Chitinophagaceae bacterium
CACGCATGAATTAATGCGGCCTCAACGGACTTTTGTTGGTACAATCACCTTTACAATTAATAAAAGTAAAAGTGTAACATTCTCTTCTAACGCATTGGTTTTCACTCCACCTATATTAACTGCTGCTACAGTTGCAAAGGTTGACTCGAACTTTTCAATCCTGTTTCCAGATGATGCAAATTGGCGTTCTGCAATTACCTCAATTTCCTTTGGAAATACTACCTTGAATCCCATGACAGACTATTCTTTATCGGCAGGACAATTGACAATTACCCCGAATGGTGTGGCAGGTACTCTTTTGAGAACTGTAGGTAGTTTTAAGATTAAAATTATTGCTACCGGATACCTAGCCGATTCAATTTCACAATCTGTTACTTGTGGCAATGCAACATTATTGTCTGTATCCACACAGCCACAAGCGGCAGTGGCTTATTCAGGTACCTTGGTTACGCAGCCTGTGATTAATATCTTAGATGCTTTTGGAAATCAAACTTCAGCTTCTGCTAATATTACTGCTTCAGTAAATTCAGGTACTAATTGGACTATTGGAGGTGTAGTAACAGTAGTTGCTGTAAATGGGGTTGCTGCTTTTAGTGGCATTACTGTAAGCGCAACATCCATTGTAAATAGTGCTTCCATTCAGTTTACTACTTCAAATATGACGAGTGCGTTTTCTTCTTCATTCAAAATATCACCGCCCGTTTATTATTGGGTAGGAGGAACCACAAAATCTTGGTGGAATAAATCAGTATGGAGTACTACTTTGGGTGGCACTGCTATTGCTGCCTTTGTTCCTGCAAAAACAGATGTATTCATATTTGATGGAACAAATATTGGAGGAGGTTCAACTGGGACTATTTTAGTTGGTGCAGGAATAACGACCATTAATTTAGGACAAATCATGTTGCAAAACAATGCGAACGTTCAATTTACAGATTCGACTAGTAGAACTTATGCGATTAATGGGCTGGCAGGAAATGATTTCATCATTGATGCCACTTCTACCTTGACTACAACAGGGAGTAATACAACGAATCTACAAATATTGACAAGTGCTACAGCCGTTATAGCAGGAAATCTATTTCTTGGTCAAGGTTCTGCATCTTATACCTTTATGGCTGCTGATAAGGAGGCAATTAGTGTTAATAATGGTGGAATTGTTACTGTACAATCATTTACTAGTTCAATGCCATTTACGGGGTCAATTGCAAGTGTGGCTGTTCCCGATTCTAATATCGTCATTCAATTAGGTGGTAAATTGATTAATAAAGTTTCAGGCGATATATTCGGAGGCACAGGACATACATCTGTAGAATTCAAATCGGGTAGTACTTATGAACTTCAAAACAATTTCTCGGGTGCATTAACGCTAGATGGACGTACCCTTTCAAACTTCATATTCAATAGTGCCTCTTCAGGCAGTACAGTAACTGGTAGTTTGGGTATCAGTTTTGATAGTGTGTCAGTCATCAATCATGCTTTCACCATTACTTCTACAGGTACTAACAATCATATCAGAGGCAACATCAATATTGCAAGTGGTACTTCCTTGATATTCAACCCTACTAGTGCTGCGACAATGAATCTAGATGGAAATAGTATGCAGACTATTACTAATAATGGCACACTGACAATTCCTGCGTTTCAAACCTTTGTCATTAATAATGTTTATGGAGTTTCTTTAAATTCTTCATTAACTACCTTAGGTGCTGTTACTCTAACTAATGGATTGTTTTCAATTGGCAATTATAACCTTACAGTTGCATCGATTAGTGGGAATAATAATGCTTATATCAATACAAATGGTACAGGTAAACTCACTATCAGTAGCATCACTACAAATTTGGCAACTACATTTCCGATTGGTACTTCAAGTAGTTATGCGCCTCTGATCATTACTAAAACATCTGCTGCTGCAAGTAATGTCAGTGCTTTTGTTCAATCAACTATTGTCAATACGCTTAGCAATGCTACTAAGTCAGTTAATTTACAATGGTCGGTGATGAGCTCTGCAACAGCAACAGCTTCGATCATTTATCAATTCAATTCCTCCGACCAAGCTGCTAACTTTAGTAATAGCAGTACTTGTGAATTAGGTATTTACAATGCAGGATATACTACTAGTTCGGTAGGGATACCTACAGCAAATGGTGCTGCATTTACGGTTTCTAAAACAGGAATTAGTCTAACTAATAATATTAGCCTATTTTTTGTTTTAGGAAATGCAAATGCCATTAATGCATCTTGCGTTCAAGGAACTTGGTTTGGAGCCGATAATGCAGATGCTAATATTTCATTTAATTGGTGTAATGGGGTGTTGCCAACTGCTTCTACTAACGTCGTCATAGCTAATACAAGTCCAAGATTAACGGCTAATTTATCCGTCAATAATCTTAGTTTATTATCAGGTATCTTATTAAATGGGAATACATTCACAGTCAATGGGGCTATTTCTGGTACAGGTACTATAACAGGTTCAGCTACTTCTTCAATGAATATTTTAGGTTCAGGAACTGTTTATTTTAATCAGAGCCTATCTTCAATCACTAATACTTTAAATAACCTAACCGTCAATACAACAGGAACGGTAACTCTTGGTAATGCACTCAGTATCATTGGAATCGTTCGGCCATTATCTGGAGTACTTGCATCTGCAGGAAATTTGACCCTAGTGGCATCTTCTAATAGTACAGCAAGAGTGACTGCGGTAGGAGGAAGTATTACAGGCAATGTAACCACACAATTATTTATTCCCTCAAAGTTGGCTCGTAGATTTAGTTTCATCGGCAGTTCTGTTTCACAGCAAATTAATACTGCTTGGCAGCAACAGATTTATATTACAGGTGTAGGTAATGGAGGGACTGTTTGCGGTACAAATGGAACCCAAATAAACAATAATGGATTCGACAGAACTCCATCAAATACTCCTTCCATGTTTACTTACAATGCGATACCTGTCAATGGAAGTCGATGGATTTCAGTTCCAAATACAAATGCGACCAATCTGACTCCTGGTATTGGCTATCGTGTAAATATTAGGGGAGATAGAAATCAGGGTGATTGTAATAACCAATTAAATACTAATAATTCTTTGCCTCCCACAAATGTGTTACTTAGTGCAACCGGGCCATTATCTCAAGGTAATATTACGGTGACATTGAATGACCCCGCCATTCATAGTTACACTTTGATCGCAAATCCTTATCCTAATCAAATTAGCTTTTCTTCATTTCAGGCAACAAATAATGCTATCAATAATAAGATGTGGACACGTAGTACAAATGGTAATAGCAATTATACCACTTATGCAAATGGCATTGTAACAAATGCTGCAAATGGCTATGACAATTCAAATGGAATGAATATCGCTATTGGTCAGGCCTTTTTTGTAGAGGCGAATGGTACGGGTAACACTGTTACTTTTAATGAGGCGCATAAAACTGAGGGTACAATTCCGAACTTTAATTATTTTGGCAATAATAAAGGTTCAATCATTCGTTTAGGATTAATGAATAGCCTTGATTCAATGCTTGACGAAACTGTCATCTCATACAATAACAAGGGTTCAGAAAAATACAATCAAAGTCTTGATGCGATTTCTTTTGGTGGCGGACAACAAGGTATTTCGACAATGAAAGATAGTATGAACCTTGCAATTTCAATTCGTCATTTGGCTAAAAATAGCGATAGTGTCTCAATTGCCGTCAAGAGTAATGATATTGGACAGTTTCAGTTGAAGTTAAAAGAATTAAGTGGTTTTGATTCTACATTAAAAATCATGCTTTTAGATAAATTTTTAGGCCGCCAACAATATCTTAAAGTGAATGAAACCTATAAATTCAATATTACTAGCGATTCACTAAGCAAAGGAAATAATCGATTAATATTGTTGGTAAATAAGTCGGAAATACTACCCATTTCATTTACTGATATCACTGTTGAAATGTTAAATAGAAAAGCGGAAGTAAGATTTAAGGTTGCAAATGAAAATAATGTCCAATATTATCAATTACAAAGAAGTGTTGATGCGATACATTTTACCAATATCAATCAAAAATGGTCTAAGGATGCAGGAGATTATTTATTGATAGACTCAAATCCAATTCTAAGTAATAGTTACTATCGTATTCAGGCGATAGAATCGGATAGAAATGAGTATAGTACGGTCTTATCTTTGAAGCCTTCAGATGTAAATAGTTTTATTACCGTTTATCCCACACTCATAAAGAAACGGATGATTAATATTCAGTTTAATAATCTGCCTTTGGGAAAATACAATGTAATTATCAACAATACACTAGGGCAGATTATTTATAGAGCTACCATCGAAAATTGGTTAGGAACAGGAAAACAGACACTTGATTTGTCTTCAATAGCATTAGTGTCTGGCAGCTATTATTTACAGATTCAGAAAGGGGAGGGGAGTACCTATATAAGTAGGATTGTTGTCGAATAATTGGTATAATTTATAGAAAAAACTTTTATGCTGATGAGTCTTTTGTATTATTGCGCCAATCAAATAAGTAATGAATGTATCAAAATGCTGTAGAGAAAATTAAGAAGTCGATATTCCCCATATTTTTCGTGAAGGAGGAAGGCATTAACACACAAATTGGGGTTAGTGGTACAGGCTTCTTTATTGATGACAAAGGACATTTCATCACTGCATTACACGTTATTATAGATTCTCCTTTAGGCGCATTTTTTCAATATAGAGGTTGTATCCCTAATCATATAGTTAACCCACCACAAAGAATTACTGAAGTTTACCGCGATCCTATTAGAGATATTTTTCTAGGTAAAATAAATATTTCTGAAACCATTCCCGTTTCCATAATTTTAGACAAGCCAAAAGCAGGCAAATCAGTATGTTTATGTGGATATCCACTAGCTCAATTGTCGGTAAATGTAGATGGAAGTATTAATGTGGGCAATGTTCGTCAATATTGGCAACCAACTTATATAATAGATGCAATTACTATAACTGATAATGGAAAAAACTATTTAGGCTTTATGACACAAGATATCTCGTTGAATGGGATGAGCGGAGGACCCGTTTTTGACACAGATGGCCATGTACATGGAGTTGATACTGCCTTTATTCATCGAGAAATACCACAAAAGGATAAGCCTGCAATTCAGGTTTTTAATGGTGTTGCTCTTGAAAATGCATCAATAACTGATGTATATTCAATAATTGGATTGACTTAGTTGTTCGAGATTAAAAAAGTTAAATACCCAAAATCAGAAGCACTTTTGTTTACAATAAAATCAAATGCTCCAAAGTGTCCCGTCTGCTGATTGACGATTGTTAGGTAAGTACTTCCTGATTTAATTGTATGAATATAGACAGTAAAACGGGGGTTCATAAAAGTTTTTCGCTGACTGTTAAATCCTATAACGGGCTTGAAGCGCATATATGGTTGATAATGCTGCTATTGAAACGAAAAACATTTAAGCGAAAGGTCACCCTTTGATAAAAAACATACTTAACCTTTTGCATCGTAAAAGAATTAGTGGCTACAAGTAGTTCAATTCAATATGGTCTCACTGACACTAAAAGTTTAGACATTTCGTTTTATTGATTCTGTTCAATTGGATATGAGTAATTGCTTGTATTCGCGAAAGAAATGAGGCTAAATCAGGTTAATTTCAACTTAATATCAGCTCAATTCAGCTTGAATCAATGCGATTAAATGTTATTTCGTTCCTTAATGAGTTCATTTGAATCATTTTTCGGGTGATTTAATTATTAAATCAGATAAAAATGGAACTGTGCAGGTTTGGCAATGATATAATTACCTGAATTTGGATTCGCCTGACTTGAAAATGCTTTCAAATCAGGCGAAAATGGAACTGTGCAGGTTTGGCAATGATGTAATTACCTGAATTTGGATTCAAATGACCTGAAAATGCTTTCAAATCAAGCGAAAATGGAACATCATAATTGGGTGCAAAAAACTTTTCGCAACTTGAGGACACGCTACGAGGCAGACTCTGAGATTCACGTCTCGGCGATCCTCTTTAAGCGAAAAACTTTTATGCACCCAGTAAAACACATATCTTCTCTGAATAAATTTAGTGTTTCTATTGAATTTCTCAATATGTGCATCAATTTCTTTATCATCAGCATGGATTTCTCAACTGCTCATATGAATTTCTTTACTATGCAAGGTCATTTTTTGGTACTTGATTGAATTTCACCAACTGCGGAATCAATTTATTTACTACTTGGATGGACTTCTTCACATTCGATATGAATTCACTAATCTTCTCTTGGTTGTTTCTTCTACAAAGAGTGAGAGTTGCCACTCACATAGTTTCTAATCACTAACCAACTTTTTTGAATCAAGATATTTGGATATTTTCCAATTCTAAATGGAAAATCTTATCATTACAGGATGGCGCAGGACAGTTTACAACCCTTTAATATTATTTTTACAACCATATTAACAATAAAGTACTTATTTCATTGCCACTATTCGTAAAATAGTAATTAAATAGGTTATAAATGTTAAGCCATAATGAAAAAATGCGCACATTATTTAACACTAACACAATGAAAATACATTTTAATTTTACGATTTCAACAAAAAGTTAGCATTTGAACATTAAGTTGTTGTTGTAAAGATTTGAATAAAAACATACAACGTAAACATTAATATTTAAAAGGTACAAATATTTTTTTGACAAAATGGATTATATGAAAAAAGGATTGCTTGTCATTGTATTATTATCAGTAGTCATTATGGGGTTTTGTCAGCAAATCCGTAAACTAACTGGTAAAGTAGTTACTAAAAAAAATACCCCCCTAGAAAGTGTTTCTCTGAAATTTATTGGTACTACTATCGGTTGTCAAACTGACTTAAACGGAAAGTTTAGTATTAATTTGCCTGTAAAGAGTTCATTAAGATTAATTGCTTCTCATATTGGATATAAAACTAACACAACAATTATTACTACTCAGACAGAAGTTATCATTACACTAGAGGAGGATAATTCTAGTAACCTTGATGAGGTGGTGGTAGTTAATATTGGCTATAGTAGTGTAGCTAAAACTAAATTGGCAGGTTCAATATCTTCCGTGTCAGAAAAAGATTTAAAGGATTTTCCTGTAGGTACTGTTGCAGAGGCCTTAGCAGGTAAGTTAGCAGGTGTTTCTGTTCAAGCAACAGAAGGCGCCCCTGGTGCCGATATTAAAATTACAGTTAGAGGTGGTACTTCGCTTTCTCAAGATAACTCTCCATTGTACATTGTAGATGGAGTGCAAATGGAAAATGCATTGAATATCTTGTCGCCCGATGAAATAAAATCAATTGATGTATTGAAAGACGTAGCTTCTACTTCTATTTATGGAGCAAGAGGTGCAAATGGAGTCGTGTTGATTACTACAAAAGCAGGCAAAAGGGGGCGTTCTGTAATTAGTTTTAATACCTATGCAGGGCAACGAAAAGTGACCAATGAAATCGCCGTTTTGCATCCTTATGACTTTGTAATGTATGAATATGAATTGTATCACCTACATTATAATGGTTATTTTCTTCCTGATACTGCCCTAAC
>CANCPA010000221.1 GCA_947379895.1 Chitinophagaceae bacterium
CAAGGAGTAGTAAAGGGAGTAGTAAGATAGGCCTTGTTGCCTACAGCATCTGGTACTAAACTGCTTGAAAGCCGATAGTTCTTAGTATCAACATGCAATTGCATGGCAGGATAATTAATTAATGCAGCCTCATGAATGTTGATATACAAACCATCATTAGATTTCATCATTAAAGGAGTCTGAACAGATTTATTATCTATAACTGTACGAACACAGATATCTGTACTCTTATCTAACATTGCCTTGTTGTCTATTTCGCTGATTGTAGAGACTGTATAAGGATATTCGTTGGAATCAAAATCGCCTGGAATCCAAAATGTCTTATGATTTCCTGCCAAGGCAAACTCGGTTTCCTCATCCGATAAGATGAAATAACCTAGCTGTGGTTGCCTAGGAAACTCGTATCTAAAGCCAAGTCCATCATCAAACAATCGAAAACAGATATTCAATAATACGCCTGTTGATTGCTGTTGAAGATTTACTTTCAGTTGCTTGTAGTGGTTGACAATCTTATTCACTTCTCCCCAAACAGGTGTCCAACTTTCATTGAAAGAACTCGAATCTATTGAGACCATCCTGAAACCTGCATCTAAGCGAGGACGGTCTTTGATGACTAAGCCCAAACCTGAAGGAAGCATTACATCCTTAGTATTGTATTGTAAGGCATATTGAACTTCGCCTCTACTATTTATACTAAAAGTCAATTTATTTTTCCCTTGAACAATACTATAGTTCTGTTGTCCAAACACGCTATTAAACAGCAGTAGCTGAAACAGAATTACCCCCAACCTTTTAAACTTTGCCATAATAGACATTCTTACAGATTAATTAATACCCAGGATTTTGGTCTGCCTGAGTCATTTTCTTATTACTACTCATTTCCAACGAAGGGATTGGATAGGAATACATCTTATCATTCCACTGCGAAATTGGGGTACCATCGGGAAAAGCTGTCTTGTAATAGGCAGCCTCATTTGCCCCTAAACGCCACCGACATACATCGAACCACCAATGACCTTCGGCAAACAATTCGGTGAAACGTTCAAATGCAAGTGGATTATTAATCAAGTCCACATCGGTTGAACTTGCCTTTGTATTTGCTGATAGACTTGAATAATCTACTGATGCAGGCAAGTCTATTGGCAAGCTATAAGCCCTTCTGTGTACCTTATTAATATATTCAAGGGCGGTCACATTGTCTCCCGAATTCATGCAGGCCTCTGCATACAATAAATAAATGTCCGCCATCCTCAGCAGGTAATAGTTTGCCCCATCGCAGTTGTTATAGTAATAGATGGACTTATCGATAGAACAATATTTTTTATAACTCCAACCTTGCTGTTTATAGACATTTCCTGTACCTCCCGCCCTAGCAATTGGTACCCTTTGTGTACCATCCCTATTTCCTACTGTATCAACCCACGGTTGCAAGGCAGATACATACAAACGAGGGTCAGCAATTTTGTTGGCTCGAATATCTTTTGATTGCTTATAATAAACGGGGTCCATGACCATTTGAGGATTGTATCTAGAGGGAGTACCGCTAAAGCCCGAAGCAGCAACAAGATTATAAACGGGCAAATTAAAACCAAATCTTTTCAGGTTATTATCATGAACAAAGATGTTTACACGAGACATTTCTGTATTGCCGCCTCCTGTTTCAACACCATTCAACCCCAAAATCATCGGCCCCCATAATAAGCCTGTAGAAGTAGTTAGGTCGGTAGCACTTGTTTGACTAGTAAATATGCCTGTTCCCGAAGACTTTCTGTCCACATTAATTTCAAACAAGGATTCTTCGTTAAACTCATTTGTTTCGGGCAATGCATTATAGGCGTTACTGTATTTAGCATAAGGCATCAATGACTTTCCGCTATTATCAATGACATCTTTCAACACCAATTTGGCAGAATCATATTTACCACAAAAGGTATAGGCCTTTCCCAACAATCCTTTAGCCGCCCACTCACTCACCCGTCCTTTCGAATTGCCTGTTCTTACAACACCTTTCAAATTAGTGGCAGCATTTTTTAAATCACTAATGATAAAAGCCCACACATCGCCAACCGAACTTCTTGGTTGAGAGGCCTCATCGAGAGAAGTAGCCATCTTTTTAAATAAAGGAAGCCCTTTCTTTTGTGCCCCGTTTTCTGACGTCATATAGGATTCTCCGAAGAAACATTCTAATTGAAAATAGTACCATGCCCTTAAAAAATAGGCCTCTCCTCTAAGCTGTTTAACGGAATCCTTTTCTGAAGGCTGTTCGAAGTTTGCCTCATAAAAATCGGCTCTATCCAGAAACACATTTACATTCTTAACGCCTGTATAAAGACCCACCCATAATTTATCTACATAAGGATTCGTAGTGGAAATGTTGTGAGTTGCCAACTCATTCCAATCACCATCCCCCTTGTAATCAAGATAGGCCGTATGTTCGAGTGATGCAAAATGCTTGGTTAATAATTCAAATCCATATAGATAACTACCCTTCCTAAAGTTAGAATACCCTGACCCAAGAAAAGATTCCAATTGAGAAAAGTTAGCGGGATAATTGCCACTTGTCGTTTGGTCGACAGGAATACTTGCTTGTTCCGACACTTTAGAACAGCTAATTGCCAAGAAGATAATAAAAAAGTAAAAGACTATATTAAGACGCATTTTATATAAGTTAAAATTGAATAATATTGATTGCAAGGGTTTAGAAACTTTATTAAAAAGAAATATCCACTCCCATAGAAAATATCCTTGCATTAGGGTATTTACTAATTCGGTCTATTCCTCTTGCTATCACACCACCACCGATTTCGGGGTCAACTCCAGAATATTTAGTGATGACAAACAAATTATTTCCCATTACATATACCCTAGCAGACTTTGCTTGTATTTTTCGCAAAAGCTTGTTTCTGAAAGTATATCCTATTTGCAAGTTTTTAAGTTTCAGATAGGCACCATTTTCAACAAAATAGCTACTCGCATTTGAGTAGTTGCCATTCGGGTCACGAACGAAAACTCCATTGTTCATCATACCGATTCTAGGCTTATCTGTCAACCCATTTGTACCTAAGAAAGAAGTACCAAATACTTTATTAGTCACATTTCCTCCATCATAAACCGACATGGTATAAGGTTCAACTCCATTGTAAATATCCACTCCCATCACACCATTGAACAAGAATGATACATCAAAATCTTTCCAATTCAATGTTCCATTGATGCCATAAGTAAACTTAGGATAGGGATTTCCGATGACGGTCTTGTCATTATCGGTAATCTTTCCGTCGCCATCCTTATCCCAAAACTGTAAATCGCCTGCCATTGCATTCGGTTGAACCGCATGATATTTGGCTGCCTCTTCGTTTGTATTAAACATTTTTAAGACCTTGTATCCATAAAACTGTCCGAATGGCAAACCTGTAGCAGTGTAGGAAAGCGGTTGATTTACCCAAAGACTATTATCTGTTCCAGGATAGTTGCTATTTGCACCATAATTTAAGATAGGTGCATCGCCTGCACCATCTAAACTAACCACTTTGTTTTTGTTGACAGACCCTGTGAATGTGATACTATAATTGAGTTCCTTAACCCTATTCTTATATCCAATCATCAAGTCGATTCCCCTATTTTCCACCTTACCAATATTATTGAGGATGGCAGCAGGATACTGATACCATACACCATCAATTTGTTGATAACGGGAAGGCAGACCCGCACTTTGTGGAATAGGCACCCAATACAACATATCCTTCGTGTTCTTTGCATACCAATCGATAGAGAAAGTCAGTTTACCATTGAACGCATTTCCATCAACACCAATATTAGTCTCGTTCAGCGTTTCCCATTTAATGTTTTTATTGGCAATTTGGTCTTGTGTATAACCTAAAATGGGTGTGCCTCCATTATTAAAATTTTGAGCACCTGCCACTGCAAAAGTTGTCAAATATGAATAGCTACCAATATTACTATTGCCGAAACTTCCATTTCCACCCCTCAATTTAAACTCGCCAAAGAAGGGGAACAGTCTTCTGAAGAAACGCTCTTCATGAAGTTTCCACCCTGTAGAGAACGAAGGGAAAATACCTTGACGGTTTGAGGGTCCAAAAGCGGTATAGTTTGCATCATTCCGCACGGAGAAAGTGGCAAAGAATTTCTTATCAAAATCATAATTAAACCGTCCAAATACTGAACGAACCAATCCATTTGCGTCATATCCCCCTGCTACATTTAGAGAAGAGGAAGACGTGAGAATATAACCATAAGAACTACCTGCCACAGAACTTGCACTTGTTTGCAGATTACTTGATTGATTCTTATAATTTTCGTAACCCAACATTACATTGATTGTATGTATTCCCCCAAAAGTATGGTCGTAACTAAGAATGTAAGAATTCATCATTTGTTCCCATATCCCGTTTGAGCGATGCAGCGAATTTGTCAAATTTTGAGAGGCACTCGTACTGTAGGGACCATAGAGGGCATTGCTTTGCCAACTAGACTGTGTATAGCCAAAAGTTGCCTTGAAGGTCATGTATTTGGGAGGCAACTTTATTTCAATAAACGTGTTGCCTTGCATATTAAATTCAGGTGCATCAACCCTTGCTGTTTTTATTTGTGCCATCACATTTACCCCTTGATATCCTCCAGGAAAATCACTCCATGGAAATTGTGGATTACTCGTATTAGGTTGTGCAGTAGGAGTCGTACGAAAAGGGTCTGATACAATAGAAGTCTTTATTGGATGCGTCATCCTTTGAGATAAATTCAGTTGTTCACCTATTTTAATCTTTGGAGAAATCTTTACATCGGCATTTATTCGGAATGCATTATAGACAGAATTATTTTCCAAGAAGATACCCTTATTCTCATTGTGAATACCCGACATAAAATAATCGATTGTAGGCGTCTTACCAGAAACCGACAAGTTGTAATTATCTTCTACGCCATTGGAATACAATGCATTTACCCAATCAAAATCTGGGAGGGCATTCAACTGGGTTTGGGTTAGTCCTGAATAATACCCTTTAGGGTCGGTAAAGCCTTTGAACTTCAGAAAGTCTTGTTTATTTAAAAGTTTATAGACAACTGGGGTAGTTACTCCATGACGTGCATTGAAATTGATGGTAGGTTTAGGTCCTGCAGTTCCTTTTTTAGTAGTAATAATAATGACACCACCTGCAGCAGACGCACCATAAATAGAGGCTGCACTCGCATCCTTCAATACATCTATTGAGGCAATATCCTGTGAATTAATATTTGCCCCTCCATTATTCTTTTGGATGACACCATCTATTACATATAACGGGTCGGGCTGATTGAGAGATGAAACTCCTCTGATAGTGACTTGTGCAGACTTACTTCCAGGTTCGGCCGATTCTTTTACTACTTCAACACCTGCCATTCGCCCTTGCAACAGTTCAGCCACATTTTGTGCGGGCAGGTTCTTGATTGCCTCACCACTTACAGAGGATATTGCCCCTGTAACATTCTTCCTGTTTTGATTGGCATAACCAATGACAACTAGGGTGTCGAGACGTCCAGCAATTTCAGACAATTCAACGGATATAGAATCAGCACTACCAATTGTTATTGACTTGCTGTTGTATCCTACGAAAGAAATAATAAGAGACTTTGTTTTGGGAGGAACGCTGAATTGAAATACACCCTCTGCATTAGTTTGAGTACCCATTTTAGCATTCCCTTTTACAGTAACACTTGCACCTGCTAGCGGGGTATTTTTATCGGAGAAGACCTTGCCGGAAATTCTTCTTTGAGCCATTGTTTCGGAGCAAAAAAACAACAGTAAAATAAGTGACAACCCAACAAGCAATACGTTTTTCTTATACATAATAGTTTCTTCTTAAGGCTAATTTTATGGCAAACGTTTATTTAAAACAAATATCAATAAACTATACAATCAATAGCAAAGAATAAATTCAAACAAATCACTTCAGATGCCTTATTTGTATGATGCGAAATAATGAACATCAATGGTAGTTGCCAATTTATATAGGGATTATATAATAATATGGGGGATAAAGGAAGAAAACAGAGTTGTAAGTAATTGATTATAAATAGGTTTATTACACATTTAGAAATTGCATATATAAAGTAGTGGTGAGTTGTTAGTTGTGAGATATTACTAGTAAGTGGTGTTTGATTTAGCAATTCTCAACACACCTCTAGCGTCGCTATATACCACAACTGAAGTTTATAGCAATTCAAAGTATTACAAAATCATCCTTCTTTTATTTTGCTTTATTAGATTTCTTTGTTAAACAAGTGGCTCAATAGGTTGAAGAGATATATGTTGCTGACTTAATTTCCAATTCAATAAAAGTTCAGTTTCATGCAACATTGCCCACTCAACAACGATTCCTAACACTCTTGGTGGAAGATATCCCCTAATAATTTCTTTCTTTTTGATATCAATGAGTGATTCATAATCTCCATAGAAAGCATGAAAATGAGGGGGATTATGGTCGTTGTAAAACATCCGAATGATGATTCCTAAGAAGTAACTAATTTGTGGCATAATCAACTGATGTTTGATTGATTTCCTGCAAACTTTTGCCGGTTAATTGTAAATAAATATTCAATGCATCAATTTCCAATTCATCTGTCCATGCGATTGAATAACCTGTGCTAAAGGCTTTTTTGAATTGAGTAATATCTTTTAAAGTTTGAAAAATACCTTTATTAACCAATTCAGATAAATCTATTTCGCCTTTTACATCATCTTCAAAAATTACATTTAGTGAGTAACCTCCTATATGTTTTACACTTGTAAGTTTCATTTTGTCATTTTAATTTAAAAAAGCTTTTGATAAAAATAGATATTTCTAGTTGATTTATGATTTAAGCTCATAATAAAGTTGCCGTTAAAAAATCTATTCAACTCCCAATTCACTTTAAAAATAATGTTCCTTGTGGTAAATACTCTTGAATAGTAACAAAGTAATAATAATTTTAAGCTTATCACTTTTCAAATTATCATTAATCATTTACTCTTATTTTTCAATACAAAGCATCTGTCATTATTCATTCAAAAGAAAATTTCAAAATTGAACCTGAAAAAAATGCCATATAATTAGCTGAAAATGCGACGTGGACACCTCTCGGAGTTACGCTAACAGATGCTTTTGTCCCATTCCCATCCCACAGCGTCACAGATACACTATTTATGCGGCATTTTCTTCTGTTAGCGTGACACGGGGAGACGAATCTGTGACATAATCGTCTGATAACGTTACACGGAGAGACCAATTTGCCACATTTTCTTTAAAGAAAATCCCATTTTCATTTGTTCACTTAATATCAAGTGTAAAATAGAAAATAGAATCAATTATAAATCCGTGCAAAAGAAAACATTCCAAAAACAAGCAACTAACATCTATCCCTGATTAACAGATTGTATTTGCATCACTCTTTGCTCGAACTTATCGTTTGGAATGAGTGATTTGTTTTTCACTTTTGTCTTATAAGTATTGATTGAGTTGACTGAATACTCAAGGATTTGTGCAATCTTGCTGATATCGTGTACTCCCATTCTTATCAA